>CAMPJM010000226.1 GCA_946886805.1 uncultured Flammeovirgaceae bacterium
GCTTTTCAAGATATTTTTTGTATGCAATTTCATAGGCCATTTTTTTCTGTCTGTTAATCAAAGTATTCTTTGTGATCGTAAATAGGTAGGCTTTTATAGAAAGTTGCTCATTCAAGGAGCTTCGATGGTTCCAAAGCTTTACAAAAACGTCTTGAACCACTTCATTAGCATCCTCCCGATTTAATCCAAACCTTATCGCAATCGAATGCACCTTGTGGCTGAAACAATCATAAATGGTTTCAAAGGCTGCCTCATTTCCAGCTTTCAGCTTTCTGATATGTTTAGGGTCGATCAGCACAAATTATAAGTGTATTTTTTACAAATATTAAGAATTTAATTTTATCAAGTCAAATATTTGCCAGAATTTATATTATTTGGCCTTACAATATTTTTTTTAAGGAATTTTTTATTTGATATGTGAGTAGTTTGATATCGCCAGTTGTAAATATTAATGAAAGACAAAAACTTGGACAAAAAACTACTACAGAAATTCAAAGCGGGGAAATGTTCTCCGGAAGAGCTTAGAAAAATACTTCTTTGGTATCAATCGGAAGAAGCGGAAACTTCATTTTCGCTTGAGTTGGAAAATTATTGGAACGAAGAGAATAACCTTCCTTTTTTAGATAAAGATAAGGCCTACGATCAGATCAGGAGAAAGATCGGAGGTAAGGAAAATGGAAAAGGTAGAAATCGAAATCCGATCCCAACGCGTGCAGTTTTTCAGAACAAACGTGGCTTTCGATATCACGCAAAACTGATTGTTGTAATTATTATGCTCCTGATATCTATTCCACTGCTGTACTTCAAAACGGAGATATTTGAAGCCCCGCCTCAGGAAACAAAAATTAACTGGATGGCCAGAGAAACTGCCTTTGGGCAACGGTATACTTTAAAGTTGTCTGACGGCACACTTGTGAAGCTTAATTCCGGAAGTCGTATCTACTATCCTGAGTCCTTTTCAGACAGCCTCCGCCTAGTTGAATTTGAAGGAGAGGCTTTTTTTGAGGTGGCTAAAGACACTTCCAAACCATTTGTGATCAGATCAGGCAAGGTCAACACCATGGTTTTAGGCACTTCTTTTAACCTAAAATCGACAGCAATCACAGAAAGCTTTGAATTAGCTGTGGCGACTGGAAGTGTCAAAGTTTTTCATGATTTGAAAGGGCAAAGCCTGGAAGAGCGGTATGTAAATCCTAACCAGTCCGCCGTATGGGATCATCAAAGCAAAACTTTTCAGGTACAGGACTTCGACCCTGGAACTGTGCTTGCCTGGGTAGACGGGAACCTCGTTTTCGATAATTCTTCATTTGAGGACATTATCCATACACTCGAAAAATGGTATGGTGTACAAATAGACACCTCATCTTTAAATAGAAAGTTGCCCACAGGATATACAGGAAAATACAAGGACAAAAGTCTGGAGACTGTGCTCCAGGGAATAAGTTATGTGCTCGATTTTAAATATGAAATAAATGGAAAAAAAGTAATAATCAAATAAAAAGAATATGGATACAAGCTAAAAAGTGATCCTGAAAGATCTCCAGGACCACTTAAATTAAAATGTCTCCCGATGAGCCGGATGATCATGTTGGCGCATTCCACCGGCACCATCGGAAGTTTATGATCAGTCTATTAACCATAAAACATTGCAAAAATATGAAAACTAAATTTCTACTACAATTATTAAGGATGACAAGGTTGACTTTATATGGAATACTTGTACAGGTCACGTTATCCTCTGTGCTATTGGCAGAAGATAGTAAAGCCCAGATGGCGAGTTTAGATGAAATACAAGTGGAGCTTCAATTTTCGGAAGCAAAAGTTGAAAATGTGTTTAAAGAAATAGAAGCACAAACCAAATTGAATTTCACCTACTTGGAGAAGGAGCTTAGAGAAGCTTCTCCTATTACCCTTTCCTATAACAAAATATCGTTGGCAGAAGCATTGTTAAAGGTATCCGAACAATCCAACCTAAAGTTTAAAAGGATAGACGAAAATATACATGTTTCAAAAATTCGCAAGCATGAAAAAGACAAAGTCATCACCGATTATTTCCAACCTGTAACCGTAACAGGAAAGGTGACTTCAGATGAAAGTCCCGAAGGTTTACCTGGTGTCAATATCATTATTAAAGGTACTACGCAGGGAACCGTCTCCGATGTCAATGGAGATTATACACTGGAGGTACCTTCAAGTGAATCTATTCTTATTTTCAGCTCTGTAGGTTTTCTTTCTGAGGAAGTTGCCGTTGGTGACAGATCGATCATTAATATGGAATTAGTCCCGGATATCACCTCGTTGGGGGAAGTAGTAGTGGTCGGCTATGGTACACAGAAAAAAGGAGAGATCACCGGTTCAATTGCATCAATTGATGAGGGGGAATTCAACAAAGGAAACGTGACCGATGCAGGACAATTAATACAAGGAAAAGTGGCTGGTTTAACAGTGGTGTCTCCCAGCGGAGATCCGACGGGCAGTACGCAAATTCTATTGAGAGGGAATACAACGCTGGTGGGGGCAAGCATGAATCCGTTAGTCCTTATTGATGGTGTCCCCGGGGATTTAAAGACAGTCGCACCTCAGGACATTGAATCGATAGATGTGCTGAAAGATGGCTCTGCAGCAGCGATTTATGGAACCAGGGGTACAAATGGTGTGATTTTAATCACTACACGCCGGGCAAGCGGTGATTATGAAAGCTCTGTAGAATACAGCGGATTTGCAAGCATTCAATCGATTGCTAGCAAACTGAACTTGTCTTCGGCAAGTGATTTTCGCCAACAAATTGCCGACGGATACAGGGACGAAAATACGGATTTGGGGGCAGATACGGATTGGCTAGAAGAAATATCACACCGACCTGTGAGTCACGTCCATAACCTCACATTCAGAGGTGGAAGTCCAAAAACCAACTATCTGTTAAATGTGAATTACAATTCCACCGAGGGCGTATTTTTAAAGTCGTTTAACAAGGCCTTGTCAGGACGTGCTGATATTAACCACAACATGTTTGAGGATAAGTTGAAGTTAAATTTTAATATTTTGAGCACTACCAGAAAATTGAATGGATTTAATGGTTATAACTACAGACAGTCCGTTATTCAAAATCCGACTGCTCCTGTAAAAGATGAAAATGGCGACTGGTTTCAGGAGCTCACCAAATTTGAATATGAAAACCCTGTTTCTAATCTACATGAGAGCAACGGACTAACCGAGGAGCACCTCACCAGGTTTAATAATTCGATCACCTTTGAACCAATCGAAGGCCTAAGGCTTGCAAGTCTCTTATCCTATTCCAAATGGAACCAGAGTAGAGGCTATTCCGAGACAAAACAGCATGTATCTACACTGAGGGACAGTAGAAATGGATACGCTTCAATAAATGGGGCAGAATCAACAGACAGACTGGCTGAACTTACTGCTGAGTATTCAAAGCGATTAGATGATCATGAATTTAAATTGCTTGCAGGCTATAGCTATCAGGACAGAACATTTTCATCCTTGTCAATGCAGAATTGGGATTTTCCAACAGACCAGTTTGACTATCATAATATCGGTCTTGGCGAAGGCACAAAGAATGGTGATGTCACAGATCCGCAACAAAGTTATTACGAAAAAACCAATTTGATAGGTTTTTTTGGTCGAGTAAATTACAATTATCGCAACAAATATTTGTTAATGGCCAGCCTTCGCCGGGAAGCAGCCAGCCAGTTATGGGGTACAAAAGATCCCTGGGGTACCTTCCCCGCCGTTTCCGTTGGATGGAGATTAACCAATGAATCCTTCATGGCCGATCAAAGGCTTTTCAATGACATCAAACTCCGGGCAGGTTATGGTGTTACCGGTACACGCCCATCCGACCCTTTTCGAGGTGTGGGTCTTATAGGGTATAATCAGTATGTATTAGTAAATGGGTCTTGGGTAAGGACTTTAATTCCAACTCAAAACCCCAATCCGGATCTGCGTTGGGAAGAGAAACGGGAATCAAATTTTGGTGTGGACTTCAGTCTGCTCAACAACAGAATTAGTGGTAGTATCGATTACTATATCCGAAAAATCAATGGATTGCTTTTTGACTATGCAGTACCGAGTCCTCCCAACCTCTATTCTACTACCCGGGCAAATGTGGGTGAGATGGAAAACAAAGGGTTAGAGGTGCTGTTAACCTTCGTCCCGGTTCAATCTGATAATTTTGAATGGTCAACCACAGCTACGTTTTCTACCAATAGCAACAAGCTAGTCAGTTTATCGAATGATATCTACGAGGCTTCCAGCGATTATTTCACTACCGGGTATACAGGACCTCCGGTCCAAACCTTTACCCACCTCGTAAAAGTAGGAGACCCTATAGGTAATTTCTACGGATTTAAAGTGGTAGGTATAGGCAATGACCCAAATGATGAAGCCAACTATGGGCAATGGATCTATGAAGGTGAAAATGGCGAAACTATTAACTATTCCGACTTTGGTCATTCATTTGAAGACAAAGAAGTGCTTGGCAATGGTCTTCCTAAATATTATGCGAGCTGGATAAACAACTTCAGTTATAAAAACTGGGATCTCAGCATTACGCAAAGAGGTGCTTTTAAATTCCAAGTGGCCAATCTTCAGCGGATGATGTATGAAAACCCCACGTTCAACCAATACAATTTATTGAAAACAGCATTTGATCCTGTATATGGCAAGACCCAGTTAAGGTCTCCTCATGAGTTCAACAGCTACTATATTGAAGATGGCGATTACTGGAAAATCGACAATATAACATTGGGATACAACATCCCTAACGCAAAGATCAAATTTATTAAATCCGCCAGGATCTATGTGTCTTCCTTGAACACCCTCATTATTACGGGCTACAAAGGCATTGATCCTGAAGTGAGTCTGGTAACAGCGGGTGGTGATTCACAGGGTGGCATCAACATTAACAGTGGTGCCGGGTTGAGCCCCGGTCTAGACCAGAGAGATAAATACCCGACCATGAGGACTTTCACCGTTGGCGTTAATGTTACATTTTAAAATCTTATGAAAATGAAAAATTCGATATATATACAAAGAATTAAAATAGGTTTACTTGCTTTGCTAATGGCTTTCGGGCCATCATGTACAGAGCTGGAAGACGAAAGCTTCAATACTATTATCGATAGTCAATTTACGCCCACGGAGCAGGATCTGGCTGCTTTGGCGGGATCAGCTTATGTAAACTGGCGTATCGTTATGCTGGATTGGAATGGTCTGTACAGAGCCAATGAGGTTTCCGGAGATCAGATGTTGACACCCGCCCGACCCAACGGATGGGTAGATGGCGGAGTATACCGTAGAATTCATGAACATAACTGGACAACCGATGACGACGTTGTGATAAATACCTGGAATCGTACTTATGCAGGAATAACGAACTGTAACCGTGTTATATACCAGGTTGAATCTGGTATAATTCCAGTCAAAGAAGAGGACAAGGTGAGCCTCATCGCAGAAATGAAATTGCTACGCGCCTCCTTTTATTGGGTGTTAATTGACTTTTTTGGTAATGTTCCTATTGTCGATCGCTTTGATGTGCCGGAAGGTTTTCTACCGGAACAAAGTACTAGAAAGGAAGTGTATGATTTCATTATCTCTGAAATTCTCGAAAATCTTCCGCTGGTCAGTGCCGAAAACAATGATAAAACGTATGGAAAATTCAATCAATGGGCTGGATATGCATTGTTAGCTAAAATGTATTTGAACGCTGAGGTTTATACTGGTACGCCTGCCTATGACAAATGTATAGAGGCCTGTGATGCCATTATTAATTCTGGTGTTGGATTTGAATTAGAATCCAATCAAAAGAACGTGTTTGTGACAAATAATGAAAATTCTAAAGAAATTATTTTTGCATTGCCTTTTGAATCTCAATATGTAACAGGTTGGAACGCTTTTGACATACATATGCAGACGCTGCAACCTGCCAACCAAGCAACCTACAACCTTGAATCTGCTCCATGGGGAGGTGTTTGCGCTGTTCCACAGTTTATTTCCACTTTTGATCCGGACGATGCGCGGTACCAGGATAACTATATCAAAGGGCAACAATTCGCGTCAAACGGCGACAGTCTCTACTGCACTTTGGGTGCATTGGCGGGGGAGCCGTTAAGGTATATCAACGAAGTGCCTGGGGTAGATGAATCAGAGGAAATCCATGGCTATCGCTTAGGAAAGTTTGAAATTGAAATGGGTGCTACAAACCGGCTAAGCAACGATTTTCCGCTTTTCCGATATGCTGACGTACTGATGATGAAGGCCGAAAGCCTCCTGCGAACGGGCAAGCCAGACGATGCCGCTTTAATCGTAACAGAGGTGAGATCGCGTAATTTTAAGGAATATCCTGAAAAGGCATTGGTTACCGGAAGCGATCTGATGAAGGGAAGTACTTATGATTATGGCCTCAGAAATCATTTGAATTCGACAAACGAAGGAGGAGATGACATTCAATACGGCCGGTTTCTGGACGAACTGGGCTGGGAATTCTGCCAGGAAGGGCGCCGCAGATCCGATATGATCCGGTTCGGTGCTTTTACCGATAAGTCTTGGCTGTCACATTCGCCAAATGGCGATCACAGGGCACTTTTTCCTATTCCGAGGCCTGAACTTGAAAAAAATCCTAATTTAGAGCAGAATCCGGGATATTAATTTCTAGATCAATATTA
>CAMPJM010000227.1 GCA_946886805.1 uncultured Flammeovirgaceae bacterium
GCCGGAGCCGGAACTGGTACGTAAGGCAACAATTGTTCGTACTCTTTGCCTACCAATTCTTTTCCTGTAAACTCTTCTATTATCTTGTATGGAATCAATTTGTCCTCAGGCTTAAAATCTTCAATTTTAAGATCCTTCGCTTTTGGATTAAAATAACCATTTACCCTATCTTTTGCCAGAATTACGTTTACCGGAAGGAATGTATAAGGGTTAAATGTTTGGACCTTCACATAAACTATTTTTTCACCTACTGCTAATCCGTTATTGGCAGGAAGTGTCCAGGGAGTGGTAGTCCAGGCAAGAAGAAAGTCGTTCTCTGTTCCTTTAATTTTGAACTGCGCGGTAATAGAAGTGTCTTTTACCATTTTGTAGCAGCCAGGCTGATTTAGTTCGTGCGAACTCAAACCTGTGCCAGCAGCGGGAGAATAAGGTTGTATGGTATACCCTTTGTACAACAATCCTTTTTCATAAAACTTCTTTAACAGGAACCATATACTTTCCATATAATCTCTGTTGTAGGTGATATAAGGATCGTTAAGGTCTACCCAATATCCCATCCGCTCTGTCAACTCATCCCACTCATTGGTAAATTTCATTACCGCTTGCCTGCAATGATTGTTATATTCAGCAACTGAAATTTTCTTCCCGATGTCTTCTTTGGTAATGCCCAACTGCTTCTCCACCTGTAATTCAACAGGCAAGCCGTGGGTATCCCAGCCACCTTTACGTTTTACCTGAAAGCCCTTTAAGGTTTTATACCTGCAAAATATATCTTTAACGGCACGTGCCATCACATGATGGATGCCCGGTGTCCCATTTGCCGAAGGTGGCCCTTCATAGAAGGTAAAGGCTGGCTTTCCCTCCCTTAATTTTACAGATTCTTCAAAAATTTTATTCTCTTTCCAAAAAGCAAGAATATCATCCCCAACACCTGGAAAATCCAATGATTTATATTCTGTATATTTCTTATCGCTCATCCTTAGGTATGTATTAATGATTGAAGTCTAAAATAAAATAATATTTGAAAATATACTCTTCCGAAAATATGCCCTTGTTTCTATTCCTAGGTCAGCGAGTTACTTCTTATTAGGTGTATTATCAACAGCCTCATCTTCAGTACTTTCGTCTGCTTTCTTTTTTTCAACAACAATGAGGCTTAAATCGATCTCCTCATCTTCATCTTCGGTATAAAACTCCTCGTAATTTTCAATTAAAGGCTGAAAATCTTTGCGTCTCTTTCCATTGTCGAAGGCCAGTAACAAAGAAGGTAAAACAATAAGATTCGTTGACATGGCAATAAACAGCGTAGTGGAAGTAAGAATGCCCAAAGCAACAGTTCCTCCAAATTCTGAACCCGAAAATATAATAAATCCGGCAAAAAGCACAATTGATGTGTAAATCATGCTTGCACCTGTTTCTCTGACGCTATTACTTACCGCAATAGGAACAAAATTGTTATTGCTGACGAGCTCCTGTCTGTACCTTGCAAGGAAGTGAATGGAGTCATCGACAGAAATACCAAACGCAATACTAAAAATTAAAGCTGTACTCGGTTTCAGCGGTATACCGAAATACCCCATAATACCCGCAGTAATGATCAAGGGAATTAGATTAGGTGTCAAGGAAATTAAAATCATTCTTAAATTTCCAAAAAGCATGGCCATGATTAAAGCAATTATTATAAAAGCCAGAATCATAGTCATCCACAGATTTTCAATCAAATATTTATTCCCCTTTACAAATAACAATGTTGTCCCTGTGATTTGAACTGTTGTTTCCCCCTCATCAAATATTTCGTTTATTTTTGGCTGGATTACCTGGGTAACCATTGAATCCATCAGATTGGATCCTATGTCAGCGATCTTCACTGAGATCCGCATTCTCTGTCCGGTAGAATCAACAAATGAATTCAGCAATTCTTGTTGTTCACCCTGATTGGTCAGATATCTGTAAATGAAGTTTTTCTCCTGATTATTAGGCAATGTATAATAAGATGGATCACCGTTATAGTACGCCTGTTTTGCCGCTTTCACAAAACTTGTCAAAGAAATTGGGATAGAAAGATAAGGTTGTGCAGCAAGAAAAGTCTCTAGCTCTTCTACTTTACGTAAATTTTCAAGCTTCATTATCCCTCTTTTTTTTCCTGTATCTACTACAAGTTCTAATGGCATCACACCTTCAAAATTCCTTTCAAAAAACTGAAGATCTGTTTTGATCGGGCTATCATCAGGAATATCATCTACCATATAAGACACCGCTTGTATCTTAAAAATTCCGACAAAAGAAATCACGACGATAATTCCAGCTACTAAAAAAATAGAATATTTATGGCGGTGAACCAGTAAATCCAGCCCAGTTAAGGTGGACACTAAGCCCTTAAAATGAAGGTGCTTTAATTGCTTTTGGTTTGGCGGCGGTAAAAATGAAAATACAGCAGGTATTAAAATTACACTAACCAGAAAAGTTGCAAAAATATTTATCCCAGCAACTATCCCAAATTCCTTTAGTATTACTATATCAGTAAAAGCAAGTACTACAAAGCCTATAGCTGTAGTAAAATTCGTCATCAGCGTTACAAACCCTATTTTTTTGATAACCCTGGTCAAGGCCAACATTTGGTTTCCATGCTTGTTATATTCCTGGTGGTATTTGGTCAACAGGTAGACACAGTTGGGTATTCCTATTACCACAATTATCGGAGGTATTAATCCGGTCAGCAGTGTGATCTTATAGTCAAGCAAGGCCAGTGTTCCCATTACCCACACCACCATCAGCCCGATAACAATCATTGGAAATACTACGGCATTCCATGATCGGAAGAAGATTAGGAGAATTACAGCCGTGACAATTGCAGATAAAATGAGGAAGAAATTTAGCTCTTCCTTTACTTTTGAAGAAAGCTCGCTGCGAACGTAGGGAAGACCGGCAAAATGGAGGTCCAGGCCGGTCGCTTCCGTAAAAAGGTTTGCGGTATGGATAATATCATCCATCAGGCCCTCACGGTTTTCCGAATTGAGCACATCCTTATCAATAGACACTAAAAGCAGGGTTGCCCCATTGGCTTCATTGATAAGCTGACCACTATAAAATCGCTGTTCAGCGGCCAGGATTAACAAGCTGTCCAAAGTTTCCTGATCTTCCGGAATACGTTCAAAAACAGGAACAAGCTTAAATTGCTTTTTAGCAACATCTTTTTCCAATCTTAACATACCGGGAAGGGAAAGAACATTCGTTATGCCTTCCAACCCAGCGATTTCATCCTGCAGAAACTTTAAGCGAAGGAAATTTTCAGGCTCATAAATAGCACTATCCTGCAGGCCTATAACAAGGATGTTACCGTCTTCTCCAAAAGTGCTCTTGAATTCCTGAAAGTAGATCATATCAGGATCTGTGGCGGGCACAACTTTGGCAAAATCGTATATCATCTCAATATTACGGGCCTGATAGCCCATAAAAGCTGTGATCAGACCAATTGCTATGATCAGAAACAGCCTGTATTTTAATATAATATGAGCGATTTTAGTCCACATATGAAAACAAGTGGACAAAGGTAAGGAATTTTATTCTCCCTGAAAGAGTAAATTCTGTATTGTTTAGGTTAACGAATGGGTGAAAGAAGGTCATAAAAGTTTTCTGATTAAAAGCTTAATCTACCAGGCAGGGATATCCCCTTTATTTTTCTATAGAAGGAAATAGCATAGGAGTCTGTCATGCTTGCTACAATATCAATGCACTCCATTAAAATCTCATAAATCGGTATTTCTTGCTTGGCTAACTTTTCCTGAAATTCAACGGGAAGTAATCTTACAATACTTTTCATTTGCGAGGAATAATTTTCAGGTGCGAATCTTTTGGCATAAACAGCACTGGTAATGGCATCTAAAAGACCGGTAATCACTTCAAACCCGGCTGCCTCGGTTTCCAATACAGTGCGCGACCTATAGATTTTTTCTATGGAAACCTTTTTAATCTTATCCAGCATGTCTTTACTTTCTATCAGAGATGTCAGGGACTGATCAAACGATCCTGCCAGTAAGGCTTCTTCCTCAGCCAAAAACAGCCCCACGCACTGGTCGATTAGCTCCCCTATCGCCATTGCTCTTAACAACCCTATCTTTTCCTCCGGATTTCGGATCTTCTCAAGTTTTTCAGGTTTAAACTTATTTTTTAAGATCCCCGCATATAAAAGGATAGTTTCCTCCAACGGCACCAATCCAAGACGGCAACCATCTTCCAGATCTATTAAATGATAACAAATATCGTCAGCAGCCTCTACCAAAAAAGCCAAAGGATGCCTTACCCAAACTGCCTCGTCATCCGAGCCCAAGTTTGTCAGGCCGGTTTGCTCGGCAACTTCAACAAAATAGCTTTTTTCACTTTGAAAGAAACCATATTTTTTCTGACTGCACCTATTTTTATCGCGGATTTTAAGGACCGATTCCCTGGGATATTTACTAAAAGCCGCTCTGGAAGCAGCAGTAAGTTGTAGGCCCTGAAAATTTCCTTTGTTCAACAACCTAAAGCCCTGGGCGTTCCCTTCAAAGGCTGTTATGTCTGCCCATTCTTTATTATTTAAATGCGTTTTAAATTTTTTTCCATGTGGATGATGTATAAAAAAATCAGAGATGGCATCTTCCCCCGCATGTCCAAACGGAGGATTGCCCAGATCATGCGCAAGAGAAGCGGCGGCAACAATAGCCCCAAAATCGTAGGCATTGATTTGACTATCGGCAATTTGAGGGTGCTTTTCAATAATTTTCTCTCCTGCTTTTTTTCCCAGTGACCTTCCTACACTTGAAACTTCCAGGCTGTGCGTTAAACGGGTATGCACAAAATCATGCTCAGGAAGGGGAAATACCTGCGTTTTATCTTGCAGCCTTCTAAAAGGATGAGAAAAAATAATTCGATCATAGTCTCTTTCGAACAAACTCCTGGAAGATTCACCAGGTACTTTTTTTTTATTTTTACCGGTCATACTATCTGACAACAACCGGGTCCAACACATTTTCTCTACTACAACCTTTTGCGACATATTTTGGGACACTAATTTATCAGGAGTTTTGACCTTCTTCCTCTGGTTCTAATTGCTGTATGGCTATGGGGTCCTGATTGAGGAGGCCTTTTAAAAGTTCAAATAATTCAGGGTGAATTTTCTGAAATAAAAAAGGGCGTTCAAAGAAGTTCTCCACCGCCACTGCAAAAAACTCATATTCGTTTTCTGCGGCATACTTTCTAAATAAAGGATCTTCTTCGGTCTTTAAGCGGGCAACATGTTTGGTGGCTAGTACTTCCCATTTGTGGTAAAGAATAGGATCCAGAAAACCCACCTCATTATTGAAAATCTTGTTTTCAAGCTTTAAAGCATGGGCCATTTCATGCAATCCTAAATTACTGGAGTCACTATTATCCTCGTAGCCTTCCAAAAAACCCTTCCATGAAAACACTATTAACCGTGCAGAAGGGTTCACCTCCCCTTTATGATAGGTTTTTCTGATGGAGGAATAATAACTGTCAGGATAAATCAAAATCCTGGTAAAGTGTGGCATTGTCAGAGCCTGAAAACCAAACGTCAATTGAACTGCAGAGGCAGCAACCATGGTCTTCATTTCCATTGTCACCTTTTTAAATCGCCTTGGTATAAAAATTTTGGAATTAATAAAAAGATGAACGCGTTTTTCAAATTGCCGCTTATTTTCCGGAGACAAGCGCTGATAGTAAGTAAATTTCTTTTCCAAAATCATCCTGTAGTCATTTGTAAGTTTTACAAGACCAGGTATAAATATGGGGGAATCTTTTACATTGTACCGGATGATTATATAAAAACCTACCAGGCCGACTGCTACTGCTGTAAAAAGCATAAGATTTGAAGGCCCGGTATTGGTCAAAGCATTCTGATACTGAAGAAAAAATATTTCTGATAAAACCATGTTTGCACCTCCAAGTTCCGAAAGCATCTTTTTAAATTGCTCCCAAATAACAGGAGTATCTAGTTAATCCATTGTTTTATATTGCATTATGGAAGGAAAGTAATTTTCTTTTCTCCAAAATACATTTCACTACAACTTCTCAAATATATTCCTAAACGAAGTTTCCTTTAAAATCCTATTTCTTAACTCACTTATTTTTAATCTTTCCTGTTCTGTGGTATCTCTGTAGCGTATGGTCACTGTATCATCTTCCAATGTTTGGTGATCTACTGCTATACAAAAAGGTGTACCTATCAGGTCTTGTCTTGTATAACGTTTTCCAATAGATTGAGATTCCTCATAGATCAAATTGAAGTCATATTTCAGGTCATCAAAAATTTCTTTTGCTTTTTCTGGCAAGCCGTCTTTCTTAATCAATGGGAATATGGCGGCTTTTACTGGGGCCAAAGCAGGATGCAGTTTCAAATATGTCCGCATCTTTTTATTTTCGCCTTCACCAGATTCTTCTTCTGTGTAAGCATTGCACAGCAACATCAGGAATAACCTGTCAGCACCAATAGAAGTTTCAACTACATACGGTACATAATTCTGGTTGATCTCCGGATCAAAGTATTGCAATTTCTTTTTGGAAAACTCCTGATGACTGGAAAGATCAAAATCTGTTCTTGAGTGGATTCCTTCTACTTCTTTAAAGCCAAAAGGAAATTCATATTCTATATCTAAAGCAGCATTTGCATAATG
>CAMPJM010000228.1 GCA_946886805.1 uncultured Flammeovirgaceae bacterium
GAGTAAGGATCCCTGCTTCTTTCCCTTCCTCTGGTAAATGGTACCACACAAAAGGAGCACATATTATCACATCCTCTCATGATAGAGATAAAAGCACTGATTCCATTGGAGTTCAACCTCACCGGACTAATGTCGGCATAGGTTTCTTCTCGCGAAAGGAAAGTATTGACAGCTTTCTGGCCACCGTCCACTTCGCCTATTAGCGTGGGGAGATCACGGTAAGCATCTGGCCCTACCACCAAATCCACGATCTTTTCTTCCTCTAGTAGTTTATCTTTCAACCGCTCTGCCATGCAACCCAACACACCTATCATTAACCCAGGCTTTGACTTTTTGATGTTGTTAAACTGTGCCAATCGGGTTCTGATCGTTTGCTCAGCTTTTTCTCTGATAGAACAGGTATTTAGAAAAATAACGTCGGCTTGGTCTAAAGTATCTGTAGTATCAAAGCCCTGCTCATGCATTATCGACATCACTATCTCACTGTCAGAAAAGTTCATGGCACATCCATAACTTTCTATATACAGTTTTCTGCTTTTCCCTGTGTCCTTCACAGCAGAGATCAAAACGTCCGCAGGTTTTCTTTCACTTCCTGCATCCGGAGTTAATATATCAATATCTTTAATTATGGCTATCATTGTAATCTATTAATAAAATCTAGTCAATGTAAAATGTGGTCTCCACTTCCTTTTATAGCTTGCAAAGATAAGAAATGTTTATTTAAATGACATTATGTCAGTAGAAGATTATAGGAAAATCGCCTTTAAGATATTCCGAATTAAACGAAACACAGCTCCCGATCATTAGTACCCGTCCGTATGGACGGATGAGTAGTTCATTGAAGCTTCTTTCACTTTTAAAAGCGAGTTCCCGGTAGAAGATTATAGGTTATGCAGATGTTTATTTAGTACGGAATCAGACTTTAACTCTTTGTTGTTTTTTCTGCCTTTTTAGCTATTTTACCCAACGTGCTACCTGCATTAATCATAAATCATTGAAGGTTAGACTCTTTAATTTCAGGGAGGCTTATTTCTTTCTCATTAAGGCCAAAAGGGCATCGGCTTTTAACAAGCATTCTTCGTATTCCTTTTCAGGAACAGAATCATAAGTAATTGCGCTTCCCACCTGGAAAGATAAGTTACCGGACGTTTGGTTGTAAAGTAAACTCCGAATCACCACATTGAAATCAAAATTTCCCTGGGGGGTAATATATCCTGCTGCACCCGAAAATATTCCTCTTTTAGTATCTTCAATTTCTTCTATTATTTTCATAGCAATGACTTTTGGTGCTCCGGTCATGCTTCCCATTGGAAAAGCGTTTTTAATTATTTCTGAAAAACTTATTTCTGCCTTTGCCTCAGAAATAACAGTAGAGACCATTTGGTGGACCTTTGTATAACTGTAGATGCCAAACAATTCCTGAACTTTTATAGAACCGGTGATGGAGCTTTTTGCTAAGTCATTTCTAACCAGGTCCACAATCATCATATTTTCAGCTCTTTCTTTTTCGCTATTTTGAAGTTCAAATTTCAGGGCCTCATCTTCTTCGGAGGTTTTTCCTCTTCCGATGGTTCCTTTTATAGGCTGGGAAATTAATTTTCCACCATTCTTTTTTAAGAATCTTTCGGGAGAGGCACAGACCAAATACTTATCCTCTATTTTTTGAAATGCAGCAAAAGGCATAGGAGATAAATTATTTAATTTTAGAAAAGCTGCTAATGGATCAAATAACTTATTGTTTCCATAAAACTCCATGCAGTAGTTGAGTTCATAGACTTCACCTTTTATAATCTGTTCTCTTATTCTGTTTACAACTTGAAGGTATTTTTCTTTATGAACTTTTGCTTCTATCGAGGTTTTGTTTATACCTTCTGCTAACGAAGGAAGTTTTACGCTGTCGATTTCTTCAAATAAATGCTTGGGATCATCAAAGGAATGTATTTCAATATTTTCTGAGGAAAAAAATATCAGGTGCCTGGGTTGAAAAAAATTAATTGAATCAAACTTTATTAAGTCCTGATTTGTACTGCTTAGCCTTTCAACTTCATTTTTAAGATCATAACCTAAGTTCCCAACTAGCCAGTCCTTTTTCGAATCATGATAAGTCTGTAGGCTATTAAAGTTATTACCATCATCAATATCTAAAGTAGAAACGGCATCAGCGGCTAGGAAATGAAGGAATGGATCATGTAAATAGGGGAGGTCATTAGGGCAATAGTAGGAACAATGACTAAATCTGGAAGCCCAAAACAATGCCTTTCTGATAAATAAATGTACGTTTTCCTGCTGAAATTTTTCTGCTTTCCTTTTAGAAGGTTCAATAATCATAAATCAAAACTATGAATTTTTACTATCTAAATAGGTAAATGCGAGCAACAATTAAATTAGACAAAAGAAAAGAGCTGACTTATGTGTTTCAACACAATGTCAGCTCTTTTTACTTAAAAATAATAGTAAAACTATTACTCTTTTGATGCTGTGATATCAAACCCAATATTTACCTTATTATAGATAAATTTATCCTGAGCCTTATCAGTAACAGCTGATTCATCGCCATAAGATACATTCCAATCTGTACGGTCAATATTAAACTTTGCTTTTGCTGTAACCTCATTTTCAGACACGTTTACAATAGCAGGAAAAGATATGCTATTAGTGGTATCTCTAATAGTAAGATTTCCTGTAATAGTGTGAGTAGGATTCGCTAACTGAAATTCAGAATCCTCTTCGCTTGCTTCGTTTTCATTGGCAGCACTTCCGGCAGAGTAAGGTTCAACTGAAGTGATTTCAAATTTAGCCTCAGGAAAAGCCTCTACATTAAAAAAGTCATCTGATTTTAAATGGCCAGATAACTTGCCCCTGTCTTCTTCACTGATTTCAGCATCAGTTATTTCAAGATTTGCTAAATCCATCAGTATTGTACCTCCTACAACCTTGTTGTCTGAAATGCTGATACTACCGTCTTTTATTGGAAACTTTCCATCATGACGACCAGTTGGTTTTGTTCCAACCCAAGTTACCTGGCTTGAATCTTTGTTTATAGAATAATCTGCTGCGGTTTCAGCTGGTGCAGTCACTTCTTGTGCTTCTCCTACTTTTGCTTCGTCACTCTTAGGATCAGACGTACAGCCGAATGTGGCCAAAGCGGCTAAAAAAATAAAAGATAATTTTGAATAATTCATAGATTTTACTTTATGTTTAACATTTAGAGTTGTAGTAAACGAGACTTGTTCTGAAATGTTTGGAATAGTAAAAATAAAATTTAAAATCGCAATTAATTTTTAGATTTTAGCATTTTTAATCAGAAATGGCGTAAAGCAGAATGCATTTAAAACATTTAAATTAAAAATATGGCCTTAATAAAAGCTGTGAGAGGAAAACATCCAATATTTGGACAAAATTGCTTTTTAGCAGAAAATTCTACTATTGTTGGCGAGGTAACAATGGGAGATAATTGTAGTGTTTGGTTCAATGCTGTAATCAGGGGTGATGTAAATTCAATCACCATTGGGAATAATACCAATGTACAAGATGGTGCTGTAATCCATTGTACCTATCAAAAAGCTAAGACGACAATAGGAAATAATGTGTCGATAGCGCATAACGCGATAGTGCATGGGTGTACGCTTGAGGACAATGTCTTAATTGGGATGGGCGCGATTGTAATGGACGATGCCGTTGTGCAAAGCGGTGCAATTGTAGCGGCAGGAGCAGTAGTGCTGGCCGGAACCATAGTAGAAGCCGGATGTATCTATGCTGGAATGCCAGCAAAAAAGGTAAAACTGGTAGGAGAGGAGTTGAAAGGTATTTTTGAGAGAACTGCTAACAATTATGTGATGTATGCAAAATGGTTTGAAGAGTAGTTCAAAGTTCAAAGTTTAATGTCCACGGTTCGCAGTTCACAGTTCACAGTTCACAGTTCACAGTTCAAAAAGTTCAAAGTTTAAAGTGACATGGAGTTAAAAAATAAATTAAGCAATAGGCACATTTTTAATAGGTATTTTAAATCCGCAACACTCAAAATTTATACTTGATAAACAATAAGTAGAAAAAGATATTGGATCATTCAAATAACTCAACTTTTTGAGAGTTTTAAACGGTGGGAAAGAGTCCAGAGTCTTACGGGACCGGACTCCTTCGGAGAATGTCAGTAACTTTATGAAATCACCTACGGATTTACCCCCACTTCAATCTTCTATCTTCCAAACTCTTTTCTGTTTTCCAAATACTTTTCCTACATTCGCATTTGAAAGTTGTTTTTTAAATAACTAATCAATGTTGTTTCGGGTATCCCTTAACGGGAATTAAAAAGGAACCGTGTGAAAATCACGGGCTGTCGCGCAACTGTAAGTAACATAAATTTTTTATCATTTTTAAATCCATTGCTCCCATTCTAACAGGGGTGAGAAGGAAGGTAAAAAAGTTACAAGCCAGGAGACTTGCCTAAACTTATTGACATTGCTTTCGCGATTGAAGCATAGGTCGGATCATTTACCTTCTATTATCCCATAGAGGTTTATTATCATATCTGTATTTCTTAGAGTTTTCAATTGCGTTTGCAGGTTTTTTAATAAAACAACTGAGTTTTATTTCATACTAAAATTTTTAAAAATGCAAACCCAAAACCTTGGCTACCCGCGAATTGGAGCCAATCGAGAACTCAAGAGAGCCTGTGAACAGTACTGGACCGGCAAGATGACCCACAAAAACCTTTTACAGGTTGGAAAAAATCTACGAATTGAAAACTGGATTTTACAAAAAGAAGCTGGCATTGATCTAATACCTTCTAACGACTTTTCATTTTATGACCAAGTCCTGGATATGTCATTAATGGTGGGCGCCATTCCGGAAAGATACCAAAATGTAATTTTCGAAAAAGGCAACACAGAACTTGACCTTTATTTTGCCATGGCAAGAGGTTATCAGAAAAACGATCTTGATATAACAGCTATGGAAATGACAAAATGGTTTGATACCAATTACCATTATATAGTTCCTGAATTTCGTAAGGATCAAAAATTCAAGCTGTTTTCCACTAAAATAATTGATGAATTTTATGAAGCCAAAGAGGCGGGTATGCTAACAAAACCGGTTCTTTTAGGGCCTGTGTCATACCTTTTATTAGGGAAGGAAAAAGAAAAAGATTTCAATAGGATCGACCTTCTGGAAAATCTAATGCCAGTTTACGTCGACATCCTGGAAAAACTTGAAAATGTTGGCGTAGAATGGGTGCAATTTGATGAGCCATTTTTAACAATGGATTTGTCGTCAATAGAAAAGGAAGCGATAAAAAAGGCTTATAAACAAATTAAAAAAGAGTTTCCCTATCTAAAAACGCTTTTGACTACTTATTTCGATGGATTAAAAGATAATATCGAATTAGCTACTTCTTTGCCAGTATGTGCTTTGCATTTAGATTTAGTAAGATGTCCCGAACAATTACAGGAAGTTTTGCCTCAATTAAATAATGTAATGTCTCTCAGCCTCGGAATTATTGACGGGCGAAATATTTGGAAGAATGATTTTCAGAAGTCGCTTAATATAATCAAGACCGCTGTAGAAAAAATAGGATCTGATAGAGTAATTTTGGCCCCTTCCTGTTCTCTTCTCCATTGTCCGTGTGATCTTGCCAATGAAAATGACGATAATTCGCTTTTGTCGGAGGTAAAAAAATGGATGGCATTTGCACGACAAAAATTAGAGGAGGTGGTAGTATTAGAAAAACTACTCAACTCGAATACAAATTCGGCCTATTCATCATTGTTGAAGGAAAATGTAGAGATTATAAATGATAGGAATACCTCTGCACTTATTCATGATCCAAAGGTAAAACAAAGGTTGTCAGGGGTTGGGGTTAATGATGACAAAAGAAAAAGTCCATTCTTTTCCCGAAGGCAGGAGCAGACCAAATCGCTGCAACTTCCCTTGTTTCCTACTACCACTATTGGTTCATTCCCACAATTGAAGGAAATTAGAAGCTGGAGAGCGCAATTTAAAAAGGGACTTTTGAACATTGAAGAGTACGAGAAACTTTTGATGCAGGAAACAGAAAGAGTGATTGGCTTGCAGGAAGAAATTGGCCTTGATGTTTTGGTTCACGGGGAGTTTGAACGTAACGATATGGTAGAATATTTTGGTGAACAGTTGTCTGGTTTTGCTTTTTCTCAAAACGGATGGGTGCAAAGCTATGGTTCACGATGTGTAAAACCTCCCATCATTTATGGAGACGTTTCGAGACCGAACCCGATGACGGTGAGATGGTCTACCTATGCTCAATCATTGACGGAAAAGGCTGTAAAGGGAATGATTACAGGACCAGTTACCATTCTTCAGTGGTCTTTTGTAAGAGATGATCAGCCTAGGTCGGAAACAGCTTTGCAAATTGCCCTTGCTATAAGAGATGAAGTTTCTGATCTGGAAAATGCGGGAATTAAAATCATCCAAATTGATGAGCCAGCTATCAGGGAAGGCTTGCCCTTACGTGAGGCAGATCATTTGCAGTATCTACAATGGGCAATCAAAGCGTTTAAGTTAGCTTCGGCGGGAGTTGAAGACGGAACTCAAATCCATACCCATATGTGCTATTCGGAATTTAATGGGATAATTGAACATATAGCAGACATGGACGC
>CAMPJM010000229.1 GCA_946886805.1 uncultured Flammeovirgaceae bacterium
CTGTACAAGGTAAAGGTTCAAAGCTAGTGCTCCTTCCACTGGCTTTGAACCGTAATAACTAATTAGCTTCCAAAATCTGGAATAACTCATCTAACTCTGGAGTTAGAATTATTTCCGTTCTTCTGTTTTTCTGTTTTCCTTCTGGTGAATCATTAGGGTTTAAAGGTAAGAATTCCCCTTTTCCTGCTGCTGTTATTTTTGAAGGTTCAACCCCAGCTTCTGTAAGGATATCAACTATTGAAGTAGCCCTCAAAACACTCAAATCCCAGTTATTTTGCATGTACTGCGATTTCCTGGAGATCGGCACATTGTCAGTATGACCTTCTACCATAATATTAATATCAGGATTGTTTTTTAAAACAACCGCTAGTTGCTTTAAAGCCTCGACACCTTTTTTGTCAACTTCTATACTTCCTGAATTGAATAATAGTTGTTCTGCTAACGAGACGTAAACCTTTCCGTTTTTAATATCGATTGTCAGGTCATTTTCCTTGAAATTCAATAAGGCCTGGCTTACTTTATTCCTGATATCATTTACAGCTTTCTCTTTTTCCTGAAGGACTCTTTCCAGTTCTTGGATTTTTTTCTGTTGATCTACGAACTCCTGACTTAGTTTATCACTATTTTCCAGTAAGTTATTATAGTACGATTCTAATTTTGTGTAGGCCTTACCCTGATCTAAAGTATCCTTTGCCAAAGCCGCTAATTTATTATTAAGATCTTCTATTTTATTCTTAAGGTTCTCAATCTCTTCTTGTGCCATTTCCAACTGGTCTTCGGTATTGGCTTTTTCATTTTCTACCTGCATTTTATCCGTAAGCAAGGCATCATATTTTTTGGTTGAGACACAACCTGTGGTAAAAACAATTAGAAACAAAAACAAAGAAAATCCTTTTAGTAAATAATGGTATTTCATGAATAGTAATTTAGTTGGATACGCTTATTTTAATTGATTAACCCGCTACGTGAACTAAGTGACTTTGATAAAAATCATTGAAAATTAGACCATTTACACCCTCTCTCTTTAGGAGAGGGCAAGGGCGAGGTTAAATAAGTGCTAATTTGAATGATTTTTAATTGTCAGTTTTGATTTCACACAGCGGATTTAATTATCCACTTCCTAAAGACTTGAGCGGTGATAATTAATTATCTGCTAATGTATAGCATAATCTTTTATAAAAAAAGATGGAAATAGACACCCATTGTTTTAACGGATATAAAAAATGATTTTTATTGAGTAAGTAGAGGATCTATTCAGGATTTACCTAAAGTTCTTTGTATATTCTGGTCCATTTTAAAACAACTTAAATTTTTTATCGATGATTACTGAAGGAATGTTAAAGGAAGATGCATTAAAAGGTATGACAATAATTGTAACTGGTGGAGGGACTGGCTTGGGAAAAGCCATGGGAAAATATTTCCTTCAACTTGGTGCTAATTTGGTTATTACAAGTAGAAAGATGGACGTGCTAAAAGGTGCTGCTGAAGAACTTGAAAAGGAAACCGGGGGCAAAGTTTTTCCGGTTTCCTGCGATATAAGGAATTATGAAGAAATTGAAGAAGTAATAAAGCTATCAGTAAAGACATTTGGCAAAGTTGATGGGGTACTAAATAATGCTGCCGGTAATTTTATCAGTCCTACGGAAAGATTAAATGCTAAAGCTTTTGATACTGTTGTCGATATAGTTTTAAAAGGTACTTATAATTTCACCCTCGCAATGGGTAAGCATTGGATCGAAAATGAACAAAAAGGCACTTTTTTAAATATCGTAACAACTTACGCCTGGACAGGGTCTGGCTATGTAGTACCTTCTGCCTGTGCCAAGGCGGGTGTTCTAGCGCTTACCCGCTCCTTGGCAGTAGAATGGGCAAAGTATGGGATAAGAAGCAATGCTATTGCACCCGGACCTTTTCCTACAGAAGGAGCGTGGAGCAGATTGCTTCCTGGTGACATGGTAAAAAAATTCGACCCGGCGAAGAAGGTTCCTTTGAAAAGAACAGGTGAGCATCAGGAATTGGCTAATCTGGCGGCTTATCTTATGTCTGAATATTCTGCTTACATCAATGGTGATGTTATTACCATTGATGGCGGGGAATGGTTAATGGGAGCCGGCGAATTTAATAATCTGGAAATGGTTACGCCAGAAATGTGGGATATGTTGGGGTCTCTCAGGAAGCGATGATTTCTTTTAAATAGAAAAAGCGACCCTAAGGCCGCTTTTTTATATTTCGTTCTATTTTAATCTGGCTAATCCATTAAAAATCTTTCTTTCACTTCATCATAAGTTGGCGCATTCTTTTTGAACAGCAACCAAAACAATGTGCTAGACAGAGCAAAACCACCGATTAGCAACAATAAAAGAATCAAGATCTGTTGAATAATAATCATAATTTTCAATTTTGGTTAAAAAATAAACTTTTGAATGTAAGTTTTAAGCTAAATACTTCGCTTTTGGAAAAAGTAACCCGTGATGACCGGGAAATAATTAAAAAAATAAAACTTGTTTTTAAATTATGCCTAATAAAAATCCAAATAATTTCTGAAATTTTATTATTTATTTAAGAGATTAACGTGAGTGTTTCGCTTTTGTTACATTTTTGGTAAAAAACTTATATAGGTAGTGTTTTTCAGCTACCTACGGCTTTTAGAATGCTTTTTGTGTAGGTAAGCAAATATTTTATGATATTCCCCATTCTCCTGACTTGATAAATTTGCTTTACCCAGCTTAAAGCTGAGGGTTAATTCCTTAAAAGCAGTCCCTTGCGTTTTAATAACTTCTTCTTTCCAATAATCTAAATCCTTCATGCTGAAGTTTTCTGCCTTAAATAGAAAAGGGTATCGAATAGAAATTTTACCTTTCCCCAATTTAATGATTTTATAACTCTGAAATGTCTTTATTAAGACTACAATTGAAATAGGAGTAATAATTAAAAAAATTAAATATTGGTACCAATAGTGAATTTCATAGGTTAAGTAATTGAACAGGGTATAACCCAACAAGCCAAAACAAATTAGCAAAAACACGCCTAAAGCAAATAAAGTATTCCCTTTTGGTTTTGAAATAATCATGATAGCTATTTATGGAGGTTTATTTAATTGTCAATTAAGAATAAAGCTGAATGTTGCTTAATAACAGGTAAAAACGATTCAAATTCTTTTTTAAATTCATCATAGTTTTCCTCAAGGAGCAGCGTGGCCGTTTCCATTTTGGAGGCAAATTTAGTCCTACTTGCTATTCCTTTACAAGCTTTATCTATACCTTTTATATCGGCATAGCTCACCAACCAATTATCTTTTATCATATAAGGCAGCATGTGTTGCGCTCCTGGGGGCAAATAATCGATGTTTTCTTGCAATAAAGCATAAATATTATCGGCGAAGATTTTTAATTTTTGAGGATGGTATAAGTCCCAATTAACAGCTAAAAAATGGTCGTAAAACATGTCCACAACTACGCCTGCATAATGTCCATGTTTGGCTCGCAGTTTGTCTTTACTTTTCAATACTACAGGATGATTATCGGTAAAAAAGTCAATTTCGCGGTGAAGTTTGATTCCTTTGCTGATTTCGGAAGGGTAATCATTCATTTTTGCCCCCTTTACAAAATCTCCAATAAAATTGCCAATAATAATTTCTGTGGATTTACCTGACAGGTATAAGTGCGAGAGAAAGTTCATAAGCGGGATAAAAATTGATTTATTTGGAGTATACGATTTTTATAGGTATTATTTGTGAAAAATTTATTTTTTTGCTTCACAAATGAAAGTTTTATCTTTGGAAGATTTTTCAAGTAAATATTATTTCTCTTTTTCCGAAAATTTAATTTTTTTATGCCCAAATCTTTACTCAGTATTCTTGTCACACTCGCCAAAGTAGACGGCGAGATAGTTCCATTGGAATTAGATAAGATCCATCAAATTGGTGCTGCAAATGGATTAAATCAACAGGAAATTGAAGCAGTGATAAAAAATCCTGAGGAAGGGCTGGATTTAAGTTCATTATCAGATGATGAACGCTTTGAATATCTTTATAGTCTGGTGGAGTTAATGAAAGCAGATGGAAAATTGTATTTAGAAGAAATCAAGTTTTGCTCTAAAGTAGCTGCAAGACTGGGATACGATGAGGCCGTGATGTATGATCTAATTACAGAAGTTTATAGTGACTATCAACAATACGACAGAAGTTGGCAAAAGCAGAAGATACAGGAGTATTTACGCAAGTAGAACAATTCGTTTCTTTAACCTGATCACCAATCGCTAAAAACGCAAGCTTTTCAAATCTTTTTCTATACCGCAAACTTTCCGAGCTAACCAATTTTATTTATTGCTATTTTACTTCTCATCACAATTTTTAATGCATAATCCGGGTTTAATCAATAGTTTTGCCTTGGATAGCGTGTGCTTTTTTTATCCCTTAATTTTTGATTTTATCAATCATATCAATGAATTCTATTGAATCTCTTCAACATACCCTAAGACTTCTGAAAGAAGAAAAGGAGGAAGATTTACAACAATACAAGCAGAAAATTTTACGAACCTCTTTACATGATAGAAAGAAATCAGGCCTGTCCTGGTATCCTGTAATTTTAACGAAAACTATCTATGGGGCAGGGGAAAGGGTAATAGTTGTTTTAGAGAGAACTTCCGAGTTAAACAGGCCTCATATTTTTCAATCCGGAAAGCTGGTAAATATCTTTATGCTTTCGGGAGGCAGGCAAGACACTGAGGAACAGGTTTCAGGTGTAATAAATATGGTAAAGGGAAATGCCATGACAGTTACCCTTAATTTAGGCGGCGGAGAAAGCAATTTACCTGATTGGTTGGAAGGAGGGAAATTAGGTGTTGACTTATTGTTTGATGAGGCTTCATACAAAGAAATGGAATTTGCAGTAACTAAAATGATGGCTGCAAAAGGAAGAGCTTTAGAATTACGGGAAATTATTTTAGGAGACGAGCAGCCGGGATTCAGGCAAAAAGAAACTAAATTTTCTGACAACACATTAAACCAGAGCCAAAACGAAGCATTAAACCATATTACTTCAGCAGAGGATGTGGCCTTGGTACATGGCCCTCCCGGCACGGGTAAAACCACCACCCTCGTGCAATCAATTTTTCATGTTCTAAAGCAGGAATCACAGGTACTGGTCTGTGCCCCAAGCAATGCCGCTGTCGATCTTTTAGTGGAGAAGCTTTCAGAAAAAGGTATAAATGTTGTTCGATTAGGGCATCCTGCAAGAGTCACTGAAGATGCCTTAGAGAAAACTATAGACAATCTGATAACAAAACATCCGGTATATACCGATTTGAAAAAGATCAGGCAAAAAAGGGAGGAGTTCAGGAAATTAGCCTTTAAATATAAACGTCATTTTGGACATGCGGAGAGGAACCAACGAAGGCTGTTGTTACAGGAAGCCTCGGCCTTAAGAGCTGAGGCAGAAGCCCTGGAATATTATATTCTGGAAGAGATAATGGGTAAAGCGCAGGTTATTGCCTGTACATTGGTGGGTGCTTCCGGTAATAATTTACAAAAAAGGAGATTTTCAACCTTATTTATCGATGAAGCAGCTCAAGCGCTGGAACCAGCCTGCTGGATCCCCATTTTACGATCAGACAGGGTAGTTTTTGCAGGGGATCATTTTCAACTGCCGCCAACAATTAAATCTGTGAAAGCCGCAAAGGGAGGATTAGCAAATACGCTGTTCGAAAAATTAAGAAGCGAAAAAGGAGTTGGCAGTCTTTTGAAGCTACAGTACAGAATGAACGAAAAGATTATGAACTTTTCAAACGCTCAGTTTTATAGCGATGCTTTATTGGCTCATGAAAGTGTAGCCAATCACCAACTTATGCCCGAAGAGAATCCTCTCGAATTTATCGATACGGCAGGATGCAGCTATAATGAGCAAATAAATCCGGAGTCATTGAGCCGTTTCAATACCGAAGAAGCGAATTTTTTGCTTGCTCATTTAGACTCACTCATGCAAAAGCTGATAGATTTTAATGAAGGATTAGGCGTGCCTACTGCTGCTTCTGTGGGAATAATTTCGCCCTATAAAGCTCAAATAAATTTACTGAGTGATTCCATTAATAATTTTTCAGCTTTGAATGCTTTAAGGGATAATATTACCATCGACACGATTGATGCTTTTCAGGGAAGGGAAAGGGATGTGATTTATATAAGCCTGGTTCGGTCGAACGATGAAGGAGAAATAGGTTTTTTGAGCGAACTGCGGCGAATTAACGTGGCAATGACAAGGGCAAGAAAAAAGCTGGTGATGATAGGTGACAGCGCAACTTTAGGTCAAAACAAATTTTATAGTGATCTGATAGATTATGCCACAGCAAATGATGCTTATAAAAGTGCTTTTGAATTTTCTTATTGATGATCTTTGAGTAATTAAGCATGAGAAATTTCAGGTTTTATTTGTCCTCGCCGTATAGGCCTTACTTAGTGTCTTATTAGTAATTTTCCTGTTATTTTTTTGTAAAACTTTAAAAACAATCAAACATTGCAAGGCCTATTTTAAAGATATTTATAATTATAGCTTTGCGTTCTTTACGTTTTTTAACTTATTTTTCTTTGCGTGCGGCAAAGCCATCCCTTTCGGGG
>CAMPJM010000230.1 GCA_946886805.1 uncultured Flammeovirgaceae bacterium
ATAATAGTATGAACGAGGATACATTTCCGATGTAACCTTGAAAATATGTTGGTTTAAACCTCCTGCACCACCTGACCAAATCATTACTTCTAGAGATGCGGACCAAGAAAATAAAACGTCGCCATCAAATACTTTCACTTTATTCGGTATTTCGGAAGTGACTCTTTCAGTACCTTCGGTAAAACCCTCTCGCATTTCCTTTATTTTTATAACAGGAAGCCAATTCAACTCTTCTTTTGGTCTATACTTTTGGCATGCGATACCGTTGGTAAAGTTGGCGATATCTAATAGAGAACCACTACCCCACCCTTCTGGAATCTCCCTTTTCAACTGCTCACTATAAACCATAAGACCCCCGGAAGATTTGTAGGGTTTTCCTTTTAGCTCTGGTTTGCCCATGGCTATGGCCTGTTCTTCTGAGATGGGAAAATCAAACTGCACAAACCAGTAATCATACAGCAACTTTGCCATCCCCTCCAGCTCTTGATTGATGCGGTTGTTGAGTTCTATTTTTTGATTTAAAAGATGTAAAAAATCACCAATCTTTTTTTGTTCAGGATAAGATGGAAGGAGTAAATCCAAATAAGAAAAGATATGCTCATTAAGACTCGCCCGAAGAGTCATTATGGCATTATTGGTCATCGTTTTCCTGAATAATTTACTCCTCAAATAAAAAGCTAAATATTTATGATAAGTGACGTTTGTTTGGATAGGACGTATTCTTTTTAGAAACCCACTATAGGTAGCCATAGGATAATCTTTTAATGCTACTGAACTCATTCCTAATTCATCATAGTTTCGCTGGTTCGTGTTAAAAAAACATCTCCTTTTTTTATAGAATAAATCTTTTGTTCTTTGTCAGAAGTGTCCATCTTATCTTCCAATTCTTCAGGAAGAAAGTGACTTTGAAAAACTGTACGAAAAGAGAGAAACGGAGTACCATGACCGGCTTGTTCTGGTTTGGATGAAATACCGGAACTCATACTATAGAGATCGCTAAACTTATATTTCATCAACTCACTCATACCCTAATTTATTTATTCCGACAGTAATTTCCTCTTCAAGCTGGCGTGATTCATCAAATAAGGATTTAATATTCGTTTTAAAACTATTCATCTTCTCCTCAAACTCCTCGCATGTAATATCCACATACTCAATCTTCACCTCAAAATACTGCCCTGCACTTAAGGAATAATTTTTTGCCTGTATATCCTCATAAGATACCACCATAGAAAAGTCATCAATAGCTTCCTTCTTATTGAAAGCATCAATGATCTTCTGCTCATCGGCGTCACTGATTTTAGTCCGCTGGTTTTTGCCTTCTTTCACTGTTTCACCCAATCCGGAAGCATCAATCAGCACCACATCACCTTTGTTGGTAGCATCCATAAACAGGATACTTACATTGGTGCCGGTAGAAGCAAAAATATTGCTGGGCATAGATACCACTCCGGCAAGCATCTTGTGTTCCACCAGCTTTTCACGGATCTTTTTGTCAATCCCGCTTTGTGCCGTAATAAATCCGGTAGGCACTACTACCGCAGCCTTACCTTTATCACTCAGACTGTGCATAATATGCTGCACAAAGAGCAGGTAAATGGCCATTTTGTCTTTTGCGCTTTTCGGTACATTTGGAATACCGGCAAAAAAGCGCTCATGGTTGGCTTTGGTATCCAGTTCATCGCGGAAATCGCTGAAATCCAGCTTAAACGGTGGATTGGAAACGATGTAATCAAATTTCGCCAAACTGCCATCTTCACTTTTATGGTAAGGATGCGTAATGGTGTTGCCCTTGATAATATTCTGGATGGAATGGGCAAGGTTGTTGATCACCAGGTTAAGCCGAAGTAGATTCGAAGATTTCTGAGAGATATCCTGCGAATAGATGGTGCATTTATCTTCACCAATGGCATGTGCAAGGTTCATCAATAGCGTTCCCGAGCCCGCACCTGGGTCATAGCAGGTCACGCTGTTCACCTTCTCTGTAACCAGGCAGGCGGCCATTATTTTTGCTACGGCATGAGGTGTATAGTATTCGGCATATTTACCACCGCTGTCGCTGTTATAATCTTTTATCAGGTATTCAAAAATGGTAGCGTAAAAGTCAAATTTCTCCTGAAAGATCTTTTCAAAGCTAAAATTTACCAGCTTGTTGATAATGGCCTTGCAAAAAGCATCACGTTCGCTGGCGTCGGCAATAAAATCACTCAAGCGATCAAATAAGGTAATCTTTGCCCCGCTGTTGGTCTTTACCGAAAAGATTTCATTGTTTATGGTAGAGATATCCCGCAGCGTATCATCAAAGCTTTTGGCAAACTCCGGCTCATTCTGCTTATCATACAAGACAGTAATGAAATGGCGTGGGTAAAGCTTTGCGGTACCCGGGCTCACCTGAAGCAACAACATTTCATAGTCTTCTTCGCTGTATGCTGCCAGCTTTTTTTGCCACTCGTGTTCGCCTTGCAGTGAAGGTTCAATTTCCTTTATTTCATAGGCAAATTTGTCGTTAAGGAATTTGTATAGAAATGCTTGCGTAATGATCTTAAACTCATTGCCGTCGTTGCCCAGGCCATAGTTGGCACAGACACCCTTCAGATCATCAATCAGCTGTTTGGTTTTGCTTTCAAAATCCTGTGTTGTCATGCCCTTCTCCCGTTATATTCGTTCATATATTCTTTTACCAATAGGTTATTAATGTACTTTGAGCTTTCCGCATTAAGCGGAATATTATTCTTATTTTTAAACTGGTCGATTACCAACCGAATAAGCATCTGGTTTACATAGCTTTCGTTTTCCAACACTTTTGAATTTTGCATTAATTCGTTGTCGGTCGCATTTTTCAGACCCATTAATGCATCAAACAAGTGGCTTTCATTTTCCGTTAGTTTTCCTTTTTCCATCAGCCTTTTGTGCAGCCGTGCATATTTGGCGTCATTGGCATATTTGGCGCTAAGCAGCTGGTTTTTTCGGTCATCCTCTTTTGCCTTTTTGTAAATTAAATTCAATGCCTCAATATTGGCAAGCATTTCTTCCTTTGTCACCTCAGAAAGGTTCTTCTTTTTGAACAGGCGTTCTAATTCTTCTTTCAGAGTTATAAATTCCTTTGATTTCTGATCCAGGTTGTTGGCCAGGCTTTCCCTTGTTCTGCGCAAAATTTCCTTTAACTTATCGGCCAATACCAGCTCCTCTTCGGAAATCTTTACAAAGGCAAACAATACTTCTTCCAGTGCTACGTTCAGGAGGTTAACTGTTTCATCACCTTTTTCAATGGTTTCCTTTTGGTTGATCAATGCGAGCCGGTCACTTGCCATGCGTGTCAGTATTGACAATTTCCGGAAGTCAAGCTTCTCCAGCAACTTATAATTTCCGGAAAGCCGTATCAGGTTGTACAGGCTTTTCGCATTGTTCAATGCTTTTGTAATTTCAAGCATTTGCTTTCTATCGCTGATCTCCGAAATCTGCTGGGAAAATATCTCAGCATTGGAGGTGTCGAAATAAAAAAGCGCATCTTTTATTTCACGTATCTCCTGGTCTATTTCTTCGGGAGATTTAAAAAGGTTGGAATAATGCTCCATCTCATCCCCCAGCTCAGCTTGCAGCTCGTCAAAATACGCTTTGTTGGTTTTGTCAAATTCGCTTTTGATATCAGCAAAATCTACTACGTATCCATACCGGAAATCCTTGTAGCGTCGGTTTACGCGGGTAAGGGCCTGAAGCAGGTTGTGTGATTTAATCACCCTTCCAAGGTAAAGTTTCTTCAGCCGTTTGGCATCAAACCCGGTAAGCAACATATTATACACAAAGAGCAGATCAATTTTTCCTTCTTTAAAATCCTCCACGTCCTCTTTACGATCCTCCTTGGTTCCTATGTCATGGAGGATGACTGAAACAGTTTTTACCTTTCTTTTATTTTGTTTTTTAGCAAGATAGATCGCTTCCTCCTCTGCAGCAAGCGGTAATGCTTCTTCCATTGGAGCGTACTTCTCCTGAAAGATCCGATACATTTCCTTTGCTTGCTCGGAAGAATCGCAGATAACCATCCCTCCTATGCTATCATCGCCCAGGCGCAATCGTGAATTCTCAAAATCTTTGATAATGTAATCCAACATAGGCTCTACAAACCGGGGATGCGCGTAAACCAGTTTTCGCTCTGCATCTCCTCTTAGGATTTCAATTTCTTCAAGGGTTTTCTCCAGCGTCATTTTATAGCTGGTCTCAATTTCCTCCCGTATCAGGCGAAGCGTATAGCCATCAGCAATCGATGCATTGTAGTAATATTTATGAATGTAGCCACCAAATAACGCTTTTGAATTATAGTCTTCGCCAAGCAGCGGTGTGCCGGTCAGTCCTATTTTTATCGCTTTCCTATCCGACTGCTGCAGGTTTGCCAAAAAGCTGCCTTTTGGATTGTAGCTGCGGTGTACCTCATCCAGGAAATAAACCCGTTGAATATTTATTTGGTAGTCTGTATTTTGAATAACATCCGGATCGTCTTTAAATTTCTGAATGTTGACTACCGTAATTTCCGCCCGTCCTGAATGGTTATGAACAGCACTGGTAGATTTAATGTCTCGGGCAAAAGCTTCTCTGGAATCAATTTTATAAACCCTTAATCCGCGAGCTTCAAATTCACGACTTGCCTGTATCAAAAGATCGATACGGTCTACTATAAAGTAGAATTTTGGGATAATGGATTTTTGCTGGAAATAATCAGTAAGATAGCGCACATTATAAAATGCGAGTGCTGTTTTGCCACTCCCTTGTGTGTGCCAGATGATACCCTTTCTGATGCCGTCTTCTAATGTCTGTTCAATGGCTTTGGTTGCAAAGATTTGTGGATAGCGCATTACATGCTTCTCAATTCCACGCGCTTCATCCACATACGCTATGGCATATTGAAGAAGGAAAGCCAGCCGGCCTTTTCTGAAAAGAGAAGTACAAATCCTGTTGGTGGGCGAGTCCGGGTTTTTGTTCGTTAAAAATTCCTGAGAATGTTTGATTCCCACCAGGTTGGTATCCTTTAGGACAAGATTCTCAATTTCCTCATTATGCTCTTTTAGAAATTCGAGCGGATCACTTTTCTCATCTTCCCTAAAGTAATTAAATATTGGCTCCGAATAAGAAGGAGATGCATAGAAGGCGCCCTGAATAGGTTCCGGATCATTATCATCATACGCCATGTTATTTGAAAATACCATCAGCTGCGTGAGGTTGACGAATTTCCGAAATTTCTTGTTTTGGAATCGCCGCTTTATCCTTTGATGCTCTGCAACTACACCATTGCGATTATTTGGTTTCTTTACCTCAATAAAGCATAATGGCATGCCATTGATCAGCAATGTGATGTCCGGCCGGAAAATTTCATCGTCTTTTTCGTAAGGAAGTTCGGTGACTACATGAAATGAATTGTTATTGAAATCCTCAAAATCAATCAGCTTAATTCCTGAACGCTCAATCAGCTTCTCATAAAAAGCTTTTCCTAGATCCTCATTGTCTAAGGTAAGCGCTATATCATCATAAAATCGATTGACTTCATCCAGTTCTAAATTTGGATTGATTCTCAGAATGCTTTGCTCAAAAATGTCCTTGAAAATATTGGTTTTTCGATCCCAGCTCTCTCCTTTAAGCGACAGGTACTGATAGCCAAGCCTTACCAGATGTAAAATAACAGGGATCTTAACCCTCGAATCTTCATTAAATGTCATTAGCCGGGTTTACGGAGCTTTTAAAAACCGAATATACTAATGTTGAGTCATAAAAAATAATGCTTCTAACGATGTAGCTAATTAAGTACTCTTTTTCTTCTTTTTAACCCTTATTTAGGGCATCGCTGTTTGGCTCTGCTTCAAAATACTACAACTGTTGGTTCGCGTGAGGGATTGCAGCGGTTACCCCGCAAACCGCCAACAGAAAAAGCCATGCGGTTTCGGAACAGCATCAGAATAATCAAGGAGCCATAAAATAAATCTCCGAAGCGGTGCGGAGTAATAGCGGAAAGCCTGGCCCACCGGCTGGAGTGCAGGACATTTTTTGAAAAATGAAATTCTCTTATGAAAACCAGAATATCTACGGTAAACACACACCGAGGTGGGGCACGCCCAAAAATATAGCGAAAGCTTAAAATCGATAAGGAACCTCCCTCCTTCTGTCCTTAAGTGATTTACTGTTTGATCCCTAACAAAAAACCAGCCCGAGCAGTTGCATACATTCCTTAAGGACATTTTTCTTACGCTCTGTCCTCCCTAAGCTATCTCAATCCCGATATCCGCTTTGCTTCATCGGAACAGGCTATAACGCAGGCCATTATATAACAAACACACGGGCTTGTCCAGCGCAGCCCAAAATTTCCTTTGCCGCTAGTGACTGTTTAAGAAGAAGCGGGGTTTAGTACATGACTGAGATTTCCCGAAATAACGCAGGAATTACTTCTGACATAAAATATACTTTTAGTTATTGAAAAATTTCTAAAATTATATTTGAAAATTCATGAAAAAATTTACTTCACTCAGTGTTATGCTTGCTGTAACATTATTGATTTTCTCTTCTTGCAGCAAAGATGAGGAAGGAGTTCCTGCTTTGGATGCAGCTAAACTTCAGGGAACATGGA
>CAMPJM010000231.1 GCA_946886805.1 uncultured Flammeovirgaceae bacterium
GACAAAATTGCTGAAGCGAACTGTAAGCACAAGCCACTGGATTAATCAGGTGAAATGCTAATATTTATTCGATACAAGAGCGGGACGCTCAGGTTTATCGGGACGTAGCGGGACGCTACGACCAGGAGTGGCTTTGTAGGGAGCTACCGATTTAACCTCATTCACCAAAAAACTATTTTTATTCAAACAAAAACCGCAATTATTAGCTTTAATTCTTGTGCTATTGTAAGAGTATCACGATATTAAGCGTCTCACGTTTTAATTTTCAAATCCTGCTATCATTAATTATGGGAAAAACCATTATAGTATCTAACAGATTGCCAGTAAAAGTACAGAGGAAAGGTGAAGAGTTGCATTTTACTCCTAGCGAGGGCGGGTTGGCAACGGGACTTAGTACAGTTTTTAAAAGTGGGAATAGCAGGTGGATCGGATGGCCCGGAATGTATACCGAGAATGTACAGGAATGCAAAACGATCACCAAAAAGCTGATCAGAGAAAGCATGTTGCCTGTCTTTTTATCCGAAGAAGAAATCAGAGATTATTATGAAGGTTTCAGCAATGGTACGCTATGGCCCAACTTCCATTATTTCACCGAATTTGCCATTTACGACCAAAAACTGTGGGAGAGCTATGTAGCAGTAAATCAAAAATTTGCAAAAGAGGTGTTAAGAATTGCCAAGCCGGGAGATACGGTTTGGGTGCATGATTATCAGCTTCTTTTGGTTCCTGATATGATCAGAAAAAAGCTACCTCAAATGAGTATCGGTTTTTTTCAGCACATCCCTTTTCCTTCTTATGAGATCTTCCGATTGCTGCCTTGGAGGAAAGAAATAATGACTGGTATGTTAGGGTCAGATTTAATTGGTTTCCATACCTACGATGATATGCGTCACTTCTTAAGTTCTGTCAGCAGAATAGCCGGCGTAAGTTCTTCTCACGGGCACCTTGAGCTAAAAGGAAGAAGGGTTATTGTAGACAGTTTTCCAATGGGAATCGACTATAATAAATATGCCAGTACAGCTCAAAGCCAGGTAACGAAAAATAAAATTACTATGTTCAGGGCATCTTTGGGTAATCAAAAACTGATGCTCTCTATAGATAGGTTGGACTATTCAAAAGGTATTACCCAACGCTTAGAAGCATTTCAAAAGTTTTTGGATAAATATCCTGAGTATAAACAAAAAGTTTCCATTTTAATGGTGGTAGTACCCTCCAGGGATCAGGTAGAAAAATACAAGGAACTGAAGGAGGAAATAGATGAGACTGTAGGAAGGATCAATAGTAGCTATGGCAGAATAAGCTGGACCCCGATCCATTATTACTACCGGTCTTTTGCCCTTGAATCGCTCTCTGCTTTCTATTGCATGGCAGATGTGGCTCTGGTAACACCTATGAGGGATGGGATGAATTTAGTATGCAAAGAATTTATAGCAAGTAAATTAGATAAAAAAGGTGTTTTGATATTAAGCGAAATGGCAGGAGCCTCAAAAGAGCTGTCGGATTCTCTACTGATCAACCCTAATGATATAAATGCAATTGTAGAAGCGATGCATACCGCGCTCACTATGCCGGTCAGTGAGCAAATAAAGCGTAATACAATAATGCAAAGATCCCTAAAAAGGTATACCATCCATCATTGGGTGAGTCTTTTTATGGAAAGACTAAGCGATATCAAGGAAATTCAGGAGTCCATGGCGACAAAGCAGCTGGATACCGCCACCATTAAATTAATAAGGGAAGCATACAACAAATCTAAGAACAGAATGATATTTTTGGACTATGATGGAACACTATCTCCCTTTAAGACCGACCCAATGCTTGCCAAGCCTGATGTTAAGCTTAAAAAAATTATTAAAAATTTGGGAGACGATCCTAAAAACAGATTGGTCATAATCAGCGGAAGGGATAAGAACTCACTGGAAAAATGGCTTGGCGATTATAATGTTGATATAATTAGCGAACATGGGGTGTGGCTAAAAGAGCAAGGAAAAAAATGGGCGACAATCGGAAAATTAAGCAATGAATGGAAGAATGACATGAGACATGTAATGGAACTTTATGTGGATAGGACACCTGGTTCCTTTATTGAAGAAAAAGATTTTTCTCTTGTTTGGCACTTCCGAAAAGTAGAGACCGGCTTGGGAGACCTGCGCTCCAGGGAATTAACCAGTCATTTAAAATATTTATCTGCTAATATAAGTTTGCAAGTTTTAGAAGGCGATATGGTGGTGGAGGTGAAAAACATAGAGGTAAACAAAGGCAAAGCCGCAAGTATCTGGCTAGAAAAGTACCAATCGGAATTTATAATGGCCATAGGCGACGATTGGACGGACGAAGATATGTTCATGGCAATGCCCGAAGATGCAGTCACTATAAAAGTTGGTTTAGGAAATTCGGCAGCTAAATACAGCATTCAGTCGTCAGTAGAAGTATTAGATTTGCTGCAAAATCTACAAATCCTTCAATAGCAGATTTTAATATTTGAAAATTACTTAGTCTAATATTTGCAGGTACAAGTAGTAGAAATTTATGGCAAAAATAACATTGCCTATTAATACTGCTGAAAAATGATCGGCAATCCTTATTTTAGGAGGATTTTTGTGGCTTTTCAGCAGTATACTCATACCTGTCAATGAAATTACGCCCGTAAAAAAACCGAAAATGAACACATTCATAAGGTTGGGGTTTCCTATCTGCATGATCCACAACCAAACATAAACACATGATATCAGGATTCCGAGACTATAATAAATTGCACTCCCGACCAGGAACGCTTTTCTGCTATTCGACAACTTCCCAAACTTAGTTGTTTCATTTGTTGCAAGCGTTCCTATCAAAAACACAGGTTTGATATCAGTTTTGGTTAGCAAACCAAATAAAAAAATAAAGGTATTCTTGATAAAAGTAGCTATCACGGCTGCAAGAACAATGGCAATAAAGTTAAAATCATCCATTCCGAGAAATATTATGTATTACATCTGATAACCTTTTATTATCAAACTTTTCAAAAATTCATCCGCTGTCATTACTGGAAGCAAAGATTTTTTAAAGTCCTTGCCATTTCGTGTTATCATTATTTCACATTCTGACTCTGCAGCACTAAAATATTGTAATGCGTCTTCAAAATCTTTTATTGATGAATTCAGTCCCTTTTCAATAGTATGCTCGTCCAAACTACATATCTCACAGATTATTTTGAATTTGCGAAGTTTTTCCCTTGCGGCTTTCGGATTTTCAAATTTTGACAGAAAATAGTTGACCGTAGCAAATGAAATCGGGGAAACTACCATTGCCAATTTATCTTTTTCCGCTAAAGTCGCAATTTTGGCAATTGGTTCATAAAACGGTGTTCTTTCTCCCAAAAAGTCCAACATTATATTGGTGTCTATAAAAATTCTTTTCCTCATTTGTATTTCTGCATTATATAGTCAGAATACTCCTTTTTGTAGTCCAAGTCAACTGGTATTTTGGTTCCAGTTGAAATGCTCCTTATAAAAGGTGAAATTTCAAATTCAACCGTATTTTTTTCGGAAGTGAGAGATTGAAGGTAAGATTCGACAATTCTGGACAGGCTCACTTTGTTATCGGAAGCATATTCTTTTGCCTTTTCGATAATTTTTTGGTTCAGCTTTAATGTCAATTTTGTGTCCATTGTAAGTTGTTTATACGTATAAGCATAACAAAATAATCCGTATACATGTTTTTTCTGTGACTTTTATGTATGGAAATCGTTTTACAAGTGAAAGAAGCTTCAATGAACTACTCATCCGTCCATACCGCTCATTTCTGAAATTGCCAGAATAATTAAAATATGCTCCTTCTTCAATAATACAGCGGTCGGACGGGGATTAATGATCAGGATCCCGCTTTCGTTTAATTCAAATATCTTAAAAGCGATTTCCCTAGCTTTCTATGGTAGATATTAATTACACAAAAATAACACCTTGAATATAACAGAAATAAAATCAATAGACTGTGCGATACCCGATTTATCGTAGAAAGTTGGGTTTATCCATCTTATTGGTGATACGGTAGGCGGCATTCACCAGGCCCACATGGCTATAGGCTTGGGGAAAATTGCCCCATTGGCTGCCGGATTTTGCATCAACATCCTCGCTCAATAAACCGAGATGATTGGTGTACTTCAACAGCTTTTCAAACTCCTTTGCCGCTTCGTCTACCCTACCCACGCAAGCCAATGCTTCAACGTACCAGAAGGCACAAATCATAAAAGTAGACTCAGGTAGCCCGAAGTCATCAACATGTTTATACCTATAAAATAGCCCTTCCTTGGTTTTTAATTCCCTTTCCAATTGAATTAGATGGCTTTTTGCCTTTTCTGTAGAGGGATCCAAATAATTCATCATGATCAGCTGAAGCGTGCTCGCATCTAAATTTTCGGTGCCTATTGCCTGACTATAAACACCCTTGGAAGGCAAATAACATTCTTCAATTTTCACAGCCGCTTCTTCCATGACCCTTTTAGCCAGAATGGCCATTTTACTGTCGTTTAAATTGCGAGCAATCTTCAATCCTGCCTTGGCACCTGCCCAATGAAAAAGATAGGTATAACAATGGTACTGACTCAAGGACCTGAATTCCCATAGTCCAGCATCAGGTTCATTCATGGTATCGCTTATTTTATTGAGGGTATCCATGATCAGTTTATGCGATCTGGTTCGTTCAGCATCTATAAACCGCATGTCCCCATACAATGGCAATAAAGAAATGAGGATCTGTCCATATACATCGTTTTGAATATGCGTATAAGCCTGATTTCCCAATCTCACCGGCTTATTTCCCAGATACCCCTCCAGATCCAATAAATGCTCGTCCAGATTTTCCTTTCCGCTTAAGGAATAGAGCGGCTGGTACCGTCCTTCTTCTTTAGTGGAAACGTTAGCTATATATTGAAAATACCGCTCCATTTCCTCAAAATGACCTATGTTATTAAATGCTGTCAGGATATAATAAGTGTCCCTAAGCCAGCAATATCGATAGTCCCAGTTCCTTCCGCTCCCTGGAGATTCTGGTAAGCTGGTGGTAGCAGCAGCTATAATAGCTCCGGTGTCTTCATATTGATGGATTTTTAAGATCAGCGCTGATCTGATCACCTCGTTTTGATAAAAATCGCTTATACTGGTACTTTTCACCCACCGCCGCCAATACTGGATGGTTTTTCCAATAAATTCTTCCACAGTGCTCACCAGAGGTGCTTCCAAAGGAACGCCATAGGTAAGCACCAAATATTTAGCTTCGTTCAAGACAAAATAATTATGCTCCATTATATGCGTCAAAGAGATGTCGGTCGTAAGCCTCAATTGATCTTCAAAGCCTGTAAAATTTATATGACTACTTCCTCTCCTTTTCACTGGGGTGAGACTTCCATAATCGTATGTAGGCATGCAGGTTACTTTGACTCTGGGCGTACCTTCAAGGGGCTCAATCTTTCTGATGAGCATGAGCGGCCGAAAGTAACGGTCAAATTGAAAAAAACGCGGCGCTATATCGGTTACTTTATATTTTCCGGTCGAGCAGGTTATTTCGGTTTCTAAGACATTAGTGTTTTCTATGTATCGCTGGTGAGAAAGATATTTTTCGTTTTCGGGGAGTATGGAAAATTCGCCACCTTTCTTTTTATCCAACAATTGACCAAATACAAAACTGCTATCAAACCTTGGCCAACACATCCAGGAAATATTAGTAGACTTATCAATATGAGCCAAAAATGCACAGTTTCCTATTACTCCAAGATCGTAGGTATGTTTATTCATCAATATTCCGGTTTTTCTTTATGATAGATTAATTAAATATTGTCACTGCTCCTAAAAAGGAATGCTCTCATTTACAAGACAAAACAGATTTAAATAATAAAAACTGATTTTTAGAAGCAAAAAGTATGAAAAGGCAACTTAGAATAAATAATTTTTACATAAAAGTTCAAAACGCTTTTTTCACCCATCCTAATCGTTTCAATTTTTAAATAATATTACACGGATACGATTAATTATTATTAAGCAAAATCTTTTATCTCAATTCTATCCAACTTTATAGTCTTAAACTCCGATTATTTGTCCAGGGATCGCAATGAGAAGTAAGGCAGCAATAAAACAGGAGTTTTTATAAGCATGAATTTCAGATGAGAAATATCCAAAAGTTATCTTCACAAATTCAGACTACGATAAGGTTTAGAACAACTATTCTTTTCTTATTTGGTGGTCTCGGCGTATTTTTTGTACTCTTTATCTTGACCTTTTTATTCTATAATCTGGGTCGGACAGAAGATTCTCATGCGGCAGGCTCTATCAGCTCTATCAAGTCCGGAATCTGGACCGACAACATGGTATGGAACCTCCACAGAAAGCCTGGAAATCATGAAGAAATAATCATTGGAAGAGAAGAGCTGGTTACCATCAATAGCAATGTATTGTTACAGGATGTTACTTTAAAAGTATATGGAACGCTTACGCTATCCAACGGAAAATTGAGGTTAGATGAAAATTCCACTATTTTGGTAGCTAAAACAGGAGAAATTAACACCACTGAAGGCTCTAATAGCACTATTAGTTTTGCCAGCGAGGGGGCATCATGG
>CAMPJM010000232.1 GCA_946886805.1 uncultured Flammeovirgaceae bacterium
CACGCATCATTTCATATTGTTGTCTGCTCATTGGTGACCATCCCCGCTCACGGCCGAGCTTGCTCATTACATAGGCATAGGGAGCGTAAAATTCATCAGCAGCCTTTTGGGAATCATCCGCAATAAACCCATGGGAATGGATAGCCAGTTGCAGCTTTGCAGGATCGTGATTTGATTTCTTATATGTTTCCTTATAAAGATCTGCAAAAGGAACAAAGCGCTCGGGCTGACCCCCAATAATTGCCAGCGCCATGGGCAGTCCAAAATTTGCCGCCCGCACTACCGATTCGGGAGTACCTCCAACAGCTACCCAAATTGGTAATTCATTTTGGTAAGGCCGTGGATAAACACCGCGATTCTCAATTGAAGGCCTGTACTTTCCTTTCCAGGTAATTTTTTCACCTTTATTGAGCTGGATGAGTAATTCCAGTTTTTCGGAAAAAAGAGTATCATAATCTTTCAGATCATTTCCAAAGAGAGGGAAGGATTCAATAAAAGAGCCCCGGCCTGCCATTATTTCCGCTCTGCCTTTCGACAGGAGATCCACATGAGCAAAATCCTGGAATACACGGACAGGATCATCAGAACTTAACACCGTTACCGCACTGGAAAGTTTGATGTTTTTGGTTTTTACAGCCGCTGCAGCCAGCACCACCGCCGGGGATGAAACAATGAAATCTTCCCTGTGATGCTCTCCTATAGCAAATACATCTAAGCCAAGTTGATCCGACAATTCAATTTCTTCCATCAGATTGCTCATTCTTTCGTATGGGTGGAGCAACTTACCAGTGGCAGGATCAGGAGTGTTTTCTACAAATGTGCTTATTCCAATTTCCATAATAAATTTCTTCTTTTAGCGAATTTAATGGTTCTAACGGAAGCGGCCTTCAAAGGTGTCTTTTTTGGCAAAATAATGAAGTTAGAAGTTAGAAGTCAGAAGTCAGGAGCGGGGAGTTTTTAGTTTAAAAGTTTAAAGTTGCATGATGGCACTCGTCAGAGCCGAGCGACTACGGCAGAAGTTAGAAGGTTGAAAGTTTCGAGTTTAAAGTTTAAGGTTCAAAGTTGCACGACGACAGGCAGGGGGTGAAGGTAAAGGAAGAAACAGGCGTTGCTCGGGAGCGATGACATCCCTCTTTTCTTAAAAAGAGTAGTAGGTTCGATCATGCAGGATTAATCATAGAAAGGGATGTCATCGCTATGATAATCTGAAATGTTCGGAAGAATTAGGCTTTAAAAGGGGTGATTATCGTAGCGCTCAATAAATCAATTTGCTGAGTAGAAGCTAATTCTTTTAAGAAATAGAAGAAAGTAAAGCTTTTCTCATTTTTAAATATTACATTCCTGCTTAAATAACTTGTGATAAAACCCAACACCCAACACTAACACCTAACACCCAAAACCTAACACCCAAAACCCAAAACCCAAAACCTATGCTTGATATTGTTATTGAAGCACGAAAAGCATCTATCGGTCCTGGAATGGATGTTCGAAGGATCTTGCCCTTCCGCATGCGAAGAATGGTTGGTCCATTTATCTTTATGGATCACGCAGGGCCGGTCGGTTTAAAACCCGAATTGATTCCTTCTATGGATGTGCTCCCGCATCCCCATATTGGATTGTCTACCGTTAGCTATTTGCTTGAAGGACAGGTTACTCATAGAGATAGCCTGGGAGTGAACCAGGTTATTAAGCCGGGAGAGGTAAATTGGATGACTGCTGGTAGTGGTATTGCTCATTCTGAACGTTTTGAAGACCCTGCAACGCTGGCAGGAGGATCATTGGAAATGATCCAGACCTGGGTAGCACTTCCGGAAAAGGAGGAAGAAGCTTCTCCTTCTTTTACTAATTATCAACCGGAGCAGCTTCCCATCTTTACAGATACAGGTGTTTGGATGAGATTGATAGCAGGAGAAGCATTCGGATTAAAAAATACTGTCAAGACTCATTCTCCGTTATTCTATATTCATTTGGTTTTGGACTCAGGTGCCCGATTTCGAATTCCGGACAATTACCCAGAAAGAGGCGTTTATATAGTAAAAGGAAGTATAGAGGTCAACGGGAGAACCTATAGTGAAGGGCAAATGCTTGTCTTTAATAAAAATGCAGATCCTGTGATGCTTGCAAAAGAAAACTCCACGATTATGCTGTTGGGAGGCGAACCATTAGGAGAAAGATTTATTTGGTGGAACTTTGTGTCGTCACGAAAAGAACGCATTGAACAAGCAAAGGCTGATTGGAAGGAGGGTAGAATACTTTTACCTCCTACAGACAATCTTGAATTTGTTCCGCTTCCTGAAGATCGTTCCAAACCAGCTGGAAGCCCTCCTCCACAGGCACTTTCATGATAGAGATTACAGATTTAAGATTCGAGATTGAAGATAGGAGATTGAAGATTGAAGATTGAAGATTGGAGATTGAAGATTAAAAATTAAAAATTGAAAACAGATTAGGATGTAGAAGATGGAAGACGACGCAGGAATTGTCGGCAGCGATGACATCCCTCTTTTATTATAGAGAACAGTAGATTCAACCAAGCAGGATAAATCATAGAAAGGGATGTCATCGCTATTGATGGAAGATGGAAGATAAGGAGTAGATTGGGAGCAATGACTTCGCTAATTTTTCATACAACAGTAGGTTCAACCAAGCTGAATAAACCATAGAAAGGGATGTCATCGTTATTTTGATTTATCGATAATAGAAAATCTTTTGCTTTACATCGCTATTTAAAGTTGAGTCACAAGATTTATATGTACCCTCAATTTTATTATTAAATACTATTGACTATTTTCACCTGATAAAAAAGCGCAAGTTTCCATTTTGCTCATTTACAAAACCTTTTACAAAACTTTCTTTTAAAAATGCCGGATTTCTTTAGCCCCTTAATTATAAACACTTTTAAAATTTTAAAAGTGTTAAAATTACTTTTATTAGCAATAGGTTTAGTTATTGTCACCCTCAGCTTCGGTTGTCAGTCTGTAAATGAAACTACTGCTGGCGAAGAAGGAAATGCTTATGCCGAGCTTCCCGACTCGCTAAAAAGGCTCCCTGAGAATGCTTTAAAAGGATTAAAAGTAGCTGATGGTTTGGCTGTTCAGTTATTTGCTTCTGAGCCGGAAATTACCAATCCGACAAATATGGATGTAGACCATAAAGGGCGGGTATGGATATGTGAGGCATATAATTATCGGCCCGAAATTACTGGCAATGAAATCCAAAAGAAAGGCGACCGTATTGTTATTCTTGAAGATACGAACGCAGACGGGAAAAGTGATAAAACCACTGTTTTTTATCAGGGACCAGAAATAAATGCTCCCCTTGGAATTTGGGTAATGGGAAATAAAGCGATCGTGTCGCAAAGTCCGTATGTATGGTTGTTTACCGATACAGATGGGGATGATAAAGCGGATAAAAAGGAAATAATTTTTCAGGGAATAGATGGAGAACAACATGACCACGGTATGCATGCTTTTGTTTTTGGTCCGGATGGTAAATTTTATTTCAATTTTGGAAATGAAGGTGGTCAAATCAAAGATGCCAATGGAAACAACATCCGGGATAAAAACGGAAAAGAAATAACCCCTGACGATTATAAACAGGGCATGGTTTTCAGATCTGATCAGGAATTTAAAAATATTGAAATATTAGGTAAAAACTTTCGGAATAATTACGAGGTAACTGTCGATTCTTATGGTACGATGTGGCAGTCTGACAATGATGACGATGGAAACAAAGGCACCAGAATTAATTATGTGATGGATTACGGGAACTATGGCTATACAGACGAGATGACTGGTGCGGGATGGCAGGCCAATCGCACCAATATCGAAAAGGAAATCCCCCTACAGCATTGGCATCTGAACGACCCTGGCGTAGTGCCGAATGTATTGCAAACAGGTGCCGGCTCTCCCACAGGAATTATGGTATATGAAGGCAGGCTTTTACCCGAAATCTATTGGAATCAAATGATACATGCAGATCCTGGCACAAATGTAATAAGGGCTTATCCGGTTAAAAATGATGGTGCTGGGTATAAGGCCACCATAGAAAATATTTTAGAGGGCGATCAGGACCAATGGTTCAGGCCTTCTGATGTTTGCGTTGCACCGGATGGGTCTTTGATGGTCGCAGATTGGTATGATCCCGGAGTTGGAGGGCACCAGGTAGGCGATTTAAACAGGGGCCGGATTTTTCGGATAGCACCACCCAATACGCCGTACGAAATTCCGGAATATGATTTAAATGCTATATCAGGCGCTATTGAGGCACTACAAAATCCTAATTTATCTGTCCGGTACCTTGCTTGGCAAACCTTAAACAGCAAAGGAGTGGAAGCAGAAAAAAGTCTGGCTGAACTATTCGAAAATGCTGACAACCCAAGGATAAAAGCTAGGGCTTTATGGCTGCTTTCAAAAATAGATGGGAAGGGTGAAAAATATATTGAACTTGCTGTAGCACACGATAATCCCGATATCCGAATTACAGGTTTAAGGGCAGCCAGGCAGTTGGGAATTGATTTAATTCCCTATATCAAAATGCTGGAAGAAGACCCCGAGGTGCAAGTTAGAAGAGAGGCAGCCATTACGTTAAGACATAACAAATCTCCTGAAGCGGCTGATCTTTGGGCAAAACTAGCCCTGCAGCACAACGGTGATGACCGCTGGTATCTTGAGGCGCTGGGAATTGGCGCTGACCAACAGTGGGACGCTTTCTATGCTGCCTGGTTGGAAAAGGCAGGTGAGAACCCTCTCGAAGATGCCGGTAAAAGGGATATAATCTGGCGGGCACGGACAGGAGCTTCAATTCCATTACTTGCGCAACTTGCCGTTAGTCCGTCCACTGATCTAAACAACAGATTGCGTTATTTTAGGGCTTTTGATTTCAATCCCGATGGAGCAGGCAAATCTGCCGCTCTGATCGAGATGTTGAAAGGAAGTAGCCCGGATCAGGCAGAGATCAATAAATTGGTGCTTGCTCACCTGCATCCCTCTCATATCCGAAGTTCGTCTTTAGCTATGAAGGCCCTTACCAATACGCTTAATGCCGTAGAAGGTAACCCAGAATTTGTGGAAATGGTGAGCAGATACAGTTTAAAAGAGGAAAATCCAAGGCTTTTAAAATTGGCACTTGCTGAATATGACAATGATTTGGGCAGGAATGCAGCCAGAACTTTGTTGCAGCAAGATGGTGAAGCATTGGTGAGAAAAACGCTTAACAATGAAAAAGAGGAAGTGGTCACAAAGATGCTTGGTGCCATCCGTGGAATTGGTAGCAAAGAATCTTTACGATTAATAGAGGAAATTACTTTTGATAAAACTGCACCTATTACTATTCGCAGAGAAGCAGCCCGTACCATTGGTGGCAGCTGGGATGGCGAAGCAAGAGTGCTGGAACTCCTGAAAAATGGGGCATTACCAAAAGAACTAATACCTTCTGCAGTCACAGGAGTTAGCCATGCCTGGAGAAGAAACGTGAGAACGGAAGCGGCAAGTTACCTTGATAAACCTGATTCAATTGATGATAAAAATGCGCTTCCCCCTATGAATGAACTAATAGCTATGGAAGGTGATATTGAAAATGGTGCCTTGGTATTTGAGAAGAATTGTCAAATCTGTCACCTGGTCAATGAAAAGGGGATTGATTTTGGACCGAAACTTTCTGAAATCGGGGATAAGCTACCCAAAGAAGCACAATATGTTGCCATACTTCATCCTGATGCAGGAATTAGTTTTGGTTACGAAGGTTATATAATAGAGATGAAGGATGGAAGCAAAAATGTGGGAATTATTGCGAGCAGGACAGAAACTGATTTGGATTTAAAAACTCCCGGAGGAAATATCGTAAAGCTGAAAATCAGTGATATTGAATCTCAGGAAATTATGGAAAATTCAATGATGCCCGAAGGTCTGGAAAATGCCATGAGCCATCAGGAATTGGTCGATTTGGTGGAATATCTCAGTAATTTGAAAAAAGCAAGTTGAGGTTTATTTTATAACTTCTCAAAATTCCACTTCAATGGATCAATTGGAAAAGCTGTAGATTATCTATGGAAGAATAAAATTGCCCAAAGAAATTTTTTCTTCCGATTATTCATCTACGCCAAAGTTAAAATTTACGCAAGTTTCGACAAAGATTGCCTACGTAGATTTGGCTTTAGCCGAATCATTTCATACGATGCCATCGCAAAGGGGAAGTCAAAACAAAGGGTGATTAAATTTCTGGAATAGCTAATTCAAACAAAAAGCTACAATAAATATCAAGTTGGGCAATCCCGTAACTTAACCATGCAGTGAGCATCCTTTTGCCTTGACTGGCACGGAATAGGATTGCCAAACCCCTTGTATTAGAAGCTTAGCGGTTCAATGTTGCATCCACCCTGATCGAACATGCTGATTAAAAAAAACTCGTTCGCGCCAAAGGCAAACCAATAGGGCAATGACGCGGTGTTTAAGAAAACAGCAATTCAAATATTTATGGATCAAGCAATATTTCTGGGGGAACGCATTTTGAAGACCGAAAAAGGAAGGTTCTGGCTTTAGCTTTGAGGGATCCCGGAACAGGTCCGGGAATGTGTGTTATGGGT
>CAMPJM010000233.1 GCA_946886805.1 uncultured Flammeovirgaceae bacterium
TAGAAGAAAACCATTTTTTCCATTTTGAAATATCTTCATTCTACTAATAGTTATAGATTATATTTACACCACAAAAACGAAAACGAAGCTGGGAGATGGCACAGCAGTTCTTATACAATAAATTCAGGAAGCGGTATACCAACCCTTTTGTCGGGTAAGGGATTTGCAGCTGTAGGAAATAAACATGATGGCGCCATTAATACATATGCTTGGAACGGATACAGTTGGAATACTTCTAAGCTTCAACAAAGCGCCGGCACTTTTTTTTATACTGCAAAAAACAATTATATATTTACTCATGATGAAGATTCTCATCCTGACAAACTTAGACTCTATTATTTAAATGAAAGTAAAGACTGGATAACAAAAGCGGTGCCTTCTCAATATTACTTTAGCTCAGGTGGAACTTCATATTGGCATGCAGCCAATTCTTTTGCTTTTGTAATGGCAGAGAATAATAATGAATTTATCTACAGATGGGACGAGAATTATAACGTTATCAAAAAAGATGACGTCTTGGGTGGATATGATGATGATGCACCAGTATCGATTCAAGGTAATAGTATGATTGCCATAGCCGAAATGTCTAATCCCAAGGTGAGATTGGCGCGATTTGATGGTGTTAATTGGGTAACGAAGCCCATTTTTTTCCCTTATGAAAATAGCCCCTATACGGTTTACTCTGCTTTTTATGAAGACTTAGCAGTTTGGCCAACAAATGGTTCTTCCACATGGAATAGCGGAAAATGGACAGCATTTGATCCAAATACAAGACAATGGGAAGATACTACTATCCCTGGAGTTTCCGGAGAGATGGCCGGAACGGGGTTGAACTTAAGTTTCTTTAAAAATTCCTATTATAGCAGGGGCACCAATGGTTTGTGGACAAAAGTATTTACCGTCCCTGAATACACCCATTTTCCGTATTGGGAAATGGGTCCCACTTTTGGAGTAAATGAATCTGACGGAAGACTTAACGTTCTACAGGTCAAGAATGGTTTGGCGCAACCAATTTGGTCGATGTCGGGAGGGGTATCCCCTTTTATATATAACAGTGACAATAGAAGAGAGTATAACCAGATGTTGGGAAATGATGTAATTGTCTCATATTTAAATAACAAGACCTTAAATCTGAAAAAGATTTTTGATAAAAATAATTTAAGCGCAACAGAAAGGCATTACCCGGTCACGCGTGTCCAGCTTTTTGATGGTTATGAAAATTTTTATACTTCATATGATTACGATGGGGCTACTGCAACGATGATCCCTTCTGGGGGTGTCGCTCAATATAATAAAGTTACAGTAATTCCGGGAAGTTCGAATGTAACTTCCAGACCTTTTGGTTATACCGAAAACTTTTTCTTTAATGGTTTACCCTCAATAGAGGTAGGCAGTGATTTCCCAGGTTTCAATGCTGATTTCTATTATAAAAAGCTTACAGGTCTGTCTTACAGGACGATAAACTATAGTGCGTCGGCTACTGAAGTATCCCGTGCTGAGACATCCTGGACAGTCTATGTTAAGCCCCTGATCAACACAGCTAATCGTAATATAGAAAGGGGGTATTACGCGCGACCTACCTCTGTTACTCAAAAAGTCGATAATGTGGAAACATTGTCCAGCACCTATTACAGCACCATTACGGGACAGGTGGAAAGCAGCTCCACAACATATCAAGATGCTAAGGGTGAAAACACAGTTATAAGTAACGTTAATAAATACTACTGGGAAATTTATGATTCGGATCGTTCTGAGAATAGACTAACTGAGATAATCCAATCAAAAGAAATTAAAAATGGCAAAGTAGAACATGCAATAGCTACAATTTATGTCCCTCAAACTTTAATGGGAAATCTTCTTTCCAAAAGAACTTATGTATGGTCAGGTACTGGCTCATCGGATTTTACAGCATGGAACATGAGTAACGTTCCGATTTCAGACTGGTTGAAAACATCAGAAATAACCGGAAGGGCGCTAAGAGGCAGCGTTACGGAGACACTCGATATTGATGGGTTTTATAGTACTACGGTTTATAACGATGATGAAACTCTACCCCTTGCTTCTGTTTATAATGCCCGGACAAATGAAATCTTTATAGAAGATTTTGATACCGGTGAAAACAATTGGTACAAAAGCAGCTCATCATGGGTCAATACTCCGGAAGGTATTTTGAAATGGAATAGCAGTGCTGCCTTAGGCAGAACTGCCCCAAATCATGCTATTGATGGCAGTGATTTTATTGCCGATTTCGAAATGCGTATACCTCAATCTACTTCTTTCAATACTGCGGATTGGATTGCCTTTAATTTTAATAAAACGAATTATACCGATCCATACAACACCTCAGGTTATATGTTGTACATCCGATATAACGGTAATATTGATCTTCACAATTATGCCGACGGGGTAATTGCCACCACGGCATTGAACGGAAGTCCGCACGATTGGCACCAGTATAGGATAGTCCGAAAATCAGGTAACATAAAAATTTATGTAGATGGCATCCTGTTGTTTAATGTAAACAATAGCAGGTATAGTGGCTCCTATTTTGGCTTTACGTCTAACAGACTGAAAGGTGAATTTGACAACTTAAGGGTCTACCCTTCCGATGCTTATCTTACTTCCACAGCTTACGATAAAGATTACCAGTATGTAAAAGCTACGTTTTCGGAAGAAGGCCATAAAACCACTTACTTATATGATAATTTGCAGAGACCAGTAGCGACAATAAATACTAAAGGAGTACCTGTAGCAACCGGTGCAGGGTCAAGGTCGATAGACCGCAATACAAGCTTCAGCAATACTGATCCTGACGTAGCCTTGGAAACAGCTGTCAGAGGGAAAGAGGGTTTCTACGAAGATTTTAGCTCGGATATTGGAAAGTGGCAAACCATAGAAAGATCGAACGGCGGCAATTCTACTTGGCACGTTGCCGATGGTAAACTGATCCATACCAATGCCGGAGGCGCAACAAACTATACAACTGACAGTTATCTGTATGATATCGGAAAGGAACTGACCGGGAGGGTTGCTATAGAATTCAATGTAAAGACATCAGAAAACGCATCATCTTTATCGGTGAATTTGGGGATAGGGATGGGCGGTAGCTCCTGGATGGGCGACAACGCTTCTTCAGGTGCCAGTGAGTGTGCGGTTTGGTCTTCTTTTTGGGGAAACACCTCCTTTCGGGCCTACGATGCTTCTTGGAACGATGTGCAAACAGCGTTAAAGCCAGGCCATACCTATCGAATAAAAATTGTTGCTGATATAGATAAACAAAAAGCAGATTATTATATAGACGGCAAACTGTCCCTTTCTGATCTGCCCTTCAGGCATGGCACCTCGGGAATCCAAAAGATCGCCTTGTTCAACTATGGCTATGGAATTTCTACCACTTGGGAAATAGACAATATCGTGGTTTACACAGACCCGGTTCATACGGTAAGCTATGCTGATGCTTCAGGGAAAATAAGGCAGGTGCAGAGCGAGGAGCCGGAAGGGAAGATAATGGTGAGCGAACCTGTATATGATGATCTGGGAAGGGGAATTGCGCAAACAAAGCCTACCCGTATAACTGCCAGATTTGGATACCGCCCTGTTTTTGTCAGTTCTTTCAATTTTAGCAACGGTTATTTGTATGGGGAAGTGAAAGATAATAATCCGGTTGACAGCTATTATCCTTATAGCAGAACTGTTTATGATAACACGCCCCTTGGTCGGCCTATAGCTTCGGCGGCTCCAGGCGCTTTGTTTCGCTATGGAAGCGGACATACACCAACTGTTAACTATTTGAACAATTCTTCTTCCGGGTTGCCTGATGGTTTTGCGGAAGGTTATCCCGCCAACAATTATTTTGTGGCAAAATCTACAGATGCTGACGGTGGGATGAGCTTTAAAATGACCGATAAAGCCGGTAACTTGATAAAGACTGCGGTGGGGCCCGTTAAAGGTATACTAGTGCCCAATTCGGACATCTATTTGACCACCAGTTATGAATATGACAACGCGGGAAACCTCGTCAAAATCTTCCCGCCGAATTATCACAACCAGCCTTCCTCGTCTGTAAACAGAGACAGTTATATAACCAGTATGACCTATGACCACTTTGGAAGGCTAAAGACAGAAACCACGCCTGATGCCGGTACTACCCGCTATGTTTATGACGAAACGGGGCAAGTGCGTTTCATGCAGGATGCCAGGGGCGCCACAGAAGGACACATCCTCTATTGGAAATACGACAGCTTTGGAAAACTTCTGGAAGAAGGCTATTATAACTACACCTGGGACGAAAGCGCCCTTCAAAGCTATGCGGAAAATGCTGCCTGGCCCACAACCCCCGCCACCTGGCGTAAAAAGTACATCTACGGAGAACAGGAAGGTCACCAAGTTTTCAGGGACAGGTTGATGAAGGTTGAAGTAAACAATGATGATGCACCGGATGTAGAGATCAGGGAAATTTTTACCTATGACTTTGAGGGGAATACTATTCATAAAACATTGGAAATACCAGAAAGCACTTTGAGTATGCCTGCCATCAGCTATGGTTATGATAACCTTGGGGGTGTAACAAGTATAGATTATGGAGATGGACAGGAGCCCATCTGCTACAAATATGATTTGGCTGGAAGGATATCTGCTATCGGATCAGAAGATAATCATGACGTTTTTGCTTCCTATGCCTATAACCTGAACGGCGTTCTTCATCAGGAAATACTAGATGATGCCAGAGTAACAAGAACGTATAGTTATAATTCTCCCGGATGGCTTACTTTAATAGATGATGATTATTTCAGCGAAAGTCTCAGCTACACTGAAGGCTCTTATTATGGAGAAGGATACTACACAGGGAAGATTGCAAAAACACTGTATAATGTAAAATGGAGCGGCCCTGAATCAGAACATGGCTATTTCTATCATTATGACAAAATCGGAAGAATGTTGATTGCTTATAATAACCCCTTTTATAAGGAAACCTGGGGCGGCGGTTTATCCTCAGGCCAACAGGGAACGTTTGATGCGAATGGTAATTTAAGAGGAGTCAGAATGGGAGGAACGTATGAAGAGCCTACCCATAAATCATTTGATTATGTAGACGGTACTAACCGCTTAGAGCACATGAGCGGCTATCAGCATGCTGATTTTAATCATGATGAAAACGGGAACATGATAAACTATGATGTTTGGGGGGCATCTATAACATCTTCCTATGATAAATTTTTCAACCTGCCCGATGATATTACCATTGGATATGAGTCCCGCAAGTTTGCTTACGGCGCTTCTTCTCAGCGGGTTTCAAGGCAAAATGATGATGAGACACATTATTATGTTCATGGCATAAACGATTATCCTTTGATCGAACTGGATGCAAATGGTACAATGGTCAAGCACATTTATGGTCCCACGGGCCTAATAGCAACTGAGGGCCAAGGCCAAAAATACTTTATGCTCAAAGACCATCTTGGCTCTGTCCGCGTGGTATTTGGTTCGGCTTCTACCGACAGGATAGCCGCTACACTGGAAGATAACAGCCGCAGCCGGGAGCTGGCAGATTTTAACGGCTACCCCGGTGGCACCATTATATCCTCTTCCATTTACAACCATACTGCCGGAGCAGGCGCCAATAAATCCCTGCGGCTAAATGGTTCGGAAAACGAGATCATAGGCCTGGCCAAGAGCATGAAAGTAAATCCGGGCGATACCATTAAGATGGAGGTGTTTGCCAAATATTTTGAGCCGGAAAAAAAGGCGGGACCCTCCAAAGTGGCAGGGAACATGGCGTCCTCTTTTTTAAATGCCTTTGGCATTGTCAATTCCCTGGAATCTCAAGAGCTGTACAAATTCTTCGACGGGCTTTATGGGGCAGGACCTATTTTTGTGGGCCGGGATAATGCGGAGGTGCCAAAGGCCTATCTGAACTACCTGCTGTTCGACAAAGACCATTATATGGTAGATGCGGGCTACCAGGCCATTACAGAAGCCGCTCTTGAAAAGGGCAAGGGAGGGCAGCATGAAAAATTGACATTGGAAGCAGTAGTGCCTGTAGAAGGTTTTATTTACATATACGTTTCTAATGAGAATGATAAAATTGCGGAGGTGTACTTCGATGATATGGCGGTAACTTATATAGAAAGCCCTATAGTACAGGTAAACCATTACCAGCCATACGGCAGGCTTATCCATGAGGTAGCTTATCAAAAAGCCGGAGAATATGAAAATCCGTTCAAGTATCAAAGCAAGGAATTATGGTCCCATTCGAATTCTGATGCCGAACTATACGATTTCCATGCCAGACAATATGACCCCTATACTGGCAGGTTCCTGTCCGTGGATCCCGCGGGGCAGTTCCATTCACCATATACGGGGATGGGGAACAATCCGGTGAGTACAGTCGACCCGGATGGGAAGTTTGGATTGGCGGCATTTCTTATTACCGGGGCGGTACTTATGTATAATACCTATAAAGGGGCACAGGCTGGTTATTCAGGTGGACAGATGATGGCCTCGTGGGGTACAACTATTGCAGGCTCAGGAATAGGTTCTGCTGTTTCAGGAGCTACTACTGCGGGATTAGGGTC
>CAMPJM010000234.1 GCA_946886805.1 uncultured Flammeovirgaceae bacterium
TGGGCAAGGGATTCGCTATTTCAGCCCTGGGTGGGCGTGGCTTGTGAAGGAATTGGTGCCAGTCTTTGGTGGCCCAATAAAGATCACTTGTCTGATGAACCCGACAGCATGCAAATTTCAATAGAAGTACCAGAAGGACTAATGGCTGTAGCAAATGGTGATTTACGAAACAAAACCTCGGAAAATAAAGGGTTTGATAAATTTTCCTGGTTTGTGAGCTACCCTATCAATAACTATAATGTGACGGTAAACATAGCCGACTATGCACATATTGAGGATGTTTATGAAAGTGAGGACGGAAAAAAGCTTGATTTGGATTATTATGTATTGGCCTACAATGAAGAAAAAGCAAGAGAACATTTTGAGCAGGTAAAGCCTATGCTTGCCTGTTTCGAAAAAAGTTATGGTCCTTATCCGTTTTGGAGGGATGGATATGCTTTAGTTGAAACTCCTTATTGGGGAATGGAACATCAGGGAGCAATCGCTTACGGGAACGAATATCAGAACAACGAGTTTGGGTTTGATTTTATAATCATTCATGAGAGCGCACATGAGTATTGGGGAAATAGCGTTAGTGTCAATGACCATGCTGAAATGTGGATACACGAAGCTTTCACCACCTATGCCGAAGCCCTGTATCTGGAATGCAGGGACGATTATGAGACTTCTGTAGCATATTTATTGACGCAAAAGCCTAAGATTGAAAATAAGCTTCCAATTATTGGGCCCATGGGAGTGAACTACTCAGGTTGGGAAGATGCTGATATGTATTATAAAGGCACGTGGATGTTGCATTCTATGAGAAATACCATCGGTAATACTTCCCTTTGGCACGCGACCATAAAGAGTTTGTACCAGGAGTTTGAACTTAGCCAACCTTCTACCGAAGATATTATAGATTTCATGGTAACCAAAACGGGTTATGATTTAGAACCAATTTTTGATTTGTTTTTAAATTATACCACTATCCCAAAGCTTGAATATAGGCTGGATAAAGAAAAGGGGGAAAGATATTTGGAATATAGATGGAACACGCCTGTCAACAGATTTAATATGGCCATGAAATTTAAAGCGGGCGATGAAAAGTATAAACTCATATATCCGACGGGCGAATGGCAAAAAGTAGTGCTTAAAGGAGCATCCAAATCTGTGGAATTTGATGATGAGTCCTTTTATTTTGAAGCAGTGGAGGTTAAATAAAATGCGGAACTTTTAGTTCAATTTTTTTGGTGACATTTCTGTCAAATGAATTCACAAAGACGGTTGAGGTGTCGGTTTTTTCAGCTCAAAATCTTTATACACTTGCCAGGAATTACCATTATGCTTTAACAATGAAATTTTAGTGGCGGAGAAATCAAAAAGTAGCGATTGGTTTTTATATTCTTCCCAGGCAATCTTAAATTCCCTGGGCTTCAAATCGCGAAACGCAATGGTGATGTGAGGATGAAAGGCTCTTTCTTTATAATCGCCATTGAAAATATTTAAATTCTTGCGCATTTGTTTTAAAAGCTCTTTTTGAAGTGCCTCCAGGCAATTGTTTTCCAGCACATTTACAAAGATTACCCTTGGTGGAAATGATCCAAAGTTTTTTAACTGGATATCAAATTCCGAAAAATCAGCAGAAAAATCAGAGAGTAGCTGATCCAGATTATCCAGTTTCTTTTCAGGATATCGAAACGGCATGTGCAGTGTGATATGCACAGGTGACTTTAAAGCAGCTTTAGAAAAGAACCTTAATGCCATGTCTTCTTTATAAATCCTTATTGCATCTGCTATCTCGTCTGGCGGTATTATTGCGATAAAGAATAAAGGATCAACTGCTTTCATGGTTTGAAATATATAAGATGTCTAACAATCAAAAATAATGAAAATTAGGTTTTATTTACCTCATCCCCCGAAATGCTAGTAAGTTAAGCTTTTAAAATACCTCATCCTCCGTCCTTCTCCTAAAGAGAGAAGGATAAATCGCCTTAACTTAATAGCATTGATCGCGCCTAAAGAGAGAGGTTCAAACGATCATTTTCAAATATTTTATCAACATTTGATTCGAACACCGGGTTATCGACACATAAACAGAAATAAGCATTAGAAAATCTATCCCCCAGATGTCATGAATAAAAAGAAAAGGGCTGAAATATGTTTTTGAAAACACATCTGGTTAAGAGAATCACCTTTGGGTTCGCTTCTGCTATTACTTTATTTCCCTTTGTTTTGGTAAGGACTAATACAAAACTTAAGAGTTCTCTGGTAAGGCATGAAAAAATTCACCTAAAGCAACAAATAGAGATGCTTGTAATCCCTTTCTTTATTGCCTATGTTTTTGAATACACCATCAGGAGAATCTATTATAAAAGTCATTATTTGGCCTATAAAAATATAAGTTTTGAAAGAGAGGCTTACGAAAATGAAAAGAACCCATTATACCTGACGCAAAGAAAACCTTACAGTTGGTTAAAGTATTATTGAATTAATATACCGAATTAACGATGTGAGGATTTACCAATTTGGTCTCGTACTACTAATGTTTAATCCCAAGCTTCCAAACAAGCCTCACCTCCCATTGCCATTGCTTTCTCTATCTCCCTTGTCTGAATCAGGATTTACAGAATTATTAGATTAACAGGATTAAAAGACATCATCGCGGTTACTTCCTCTCATTTTAAAAAGAATCCTGTATTTCTTTCCGGACGAGTTCAACCTGTTGCGCTTTTTAACGGGCAGCTAGTTTTTTTGGATAATTTCTCTCAGTATGTTGATCCCATCCAGCATGATAAGAAAATATTTAGGTGCTGATTTTCCATTTAGTCTTGGAATAGTTTTTGTTTTTCTAGCTAAATACAAGTTAATAAAAAGCACCATAACTTACATAAGACATTTTTGTTTAAAAATTTTCATGTAAATTTTGTTTTATAAAATTTTTTATCGATCATTATAAAATAATTGATATCCATTAAGGTATTAGTTCAAATCTGTTGCCAGCTATTGCGAAAGAGACATGAGGTTTAGATGTTTATCAGAGTTGGATAAACTAGCTGTTTTTAAAAAAATCTAATAACAACGTTTAAACCTTACTCTATGAAAGTACTGATACTATAAATCTTGCCCATTCTTCTGCTCCTTTTTTTAAAGGTCCTAAAAGTTCTACGCAACAAACAATAGTTAAAAATTTACCCGACCCTCACGGATAGCTGTGAGTTAAAAACATCTATATGCGGAAAAATTACGCCCTTTTTATCATTTTTCTGATCTGTCTTTTGCAAATTTCCCAGGATAGCTATAGCCAAGGTTCTTCCCAGAAGCTTGTTTTGAATCCTTCTATGGTTACGAATGAATCTGCTTATGGGGATCCCGGCATGCTGGTAGATGAGCAAGCAATAGCCAATGATCCTCTAAACGGTGCAGGAGGAGCTCCTCAAACGAATTGGTTTCCGGGATGGGGAGATAAACATCCTGCAAGTGCTTATATTGATCTTGGAAAGGTTTATGAACTCACGCATGTTTCATTATATGATAATAATGGAAAGGGAGACTTTATCGTAGAGCAAGGCACCCCCGGTAATTGGGCACCACTTTTTACCGATCCGTTAAATTATTACCAGGTTTGGAATAATAATGAAGTATTGGCTACAACGCGGTATTTGCGTTTTACCCGCGTGACTACCTCGTCCAACGCACATGAACTGGTATTGTATGGCTCGGTCGTAAATGCACCACCTGTGTTGACAGCCGTTGGAGAGCAAGTGGTTGGTGAAGGGGAAACTTTAACTTTATTGCTCGCAGCAACTGATCCTGATAATGGTTCATTAAGTTTTTCTCTCGATTCCAACGCCGAATTCATTACTTTAAATGATAATGGAGATGGCTCGGCAACACTCACTGCCAATCCACCAAATGGTAGTGCGGGAGTTTATACTGTCAATGTCACCATTACCGACAGCAGCGGCGGACAAACCATTGAATCCTTTATTTTAACTGTCAATAATTCAGAAACGGGAAACCCTCCGTCTACCACAGATCCCCTTCAGGTAATTGGGATTGATTTTCACGATTGGAGAAATAGCACCCCCTCAAATTGGAACGGTCTCTCCGAACGGGCTGTGGGGGGAACGGTAGCGAATTTGAAAAACCTGACAGGCCAAAATACGAGCTATAGCATTACCGTGACCGACACTTTCAACGGCACCGGTTTGAGCAACCTGAGTACAGGAAATGATTCCGGGCCTGTCCCCGACGGTGTCATGAGTACCTTTTGGTACAACCAGTATAACCACGGCATCTTAAAATTGATACTTGATAAAACTAAAAAATACACTTTCAAAATTTATGGTGGACGGGATGGGACCAATGACGACAAATCTGCAGATTATACCATAGGTGAACAAACCGTAAGTTTATACAACTTTAACAATACACAAAATGCAGCTGTCATAGAAAACGTCATTCCCGATGCAAACAATGAAGTTTTCTTATCCATGACGAATTCAACAGGCTATACCTATGCAATACTGAATGGTATTGTAATAGAAGAATATGCTGTAGCACCAACAAATACTCCGCCTGTTTTGGCTTCAATTGGTAATCAGACCATTATCGAAGGGGAATTGTTAAATATTCCCCTTTCAGCAACCGACTCGGATAGCGATCCTTTGTCTTTTAGCCTAAGCACTGCGGCTGATTTTATTTCTTTGATGGATAATGGAGATGGGACGGCTGTTTTATCAAGCACTGGTGGAGAGGTTGTTATCGGAAACTATGAACTTACGGTATCTGTCTCTGACGGAAATGGTGGCGTCGGCAGCGAGATTTTTGAAGTGTCGTTTGTTCCCGATGAAGGGGAGGTGCCAGATGCCATAGAATATCAAGCTTTAGTGGATCTTTATAATAGTGCGGGTGGTGATGAATGGACAAACAATACAAATTGGATGGTGGGAACAAGTAGTGGAGAGTTTGATAACTGGCATGGAGTAACTGTTGCAAACGGAGACGTAACTCAAATCTTATTATCTAACAATGAACTAACTGGATCAATTCCGCTTAGTATCAAAAATTTGAGAAGCCTAAGTAACTTAAACCTTTCCGTTAATTCATTGACAGGGCCTGTTCCCCATTCCATTGGGGATCTAATAAATCTCAAAATTTTACAACTTAGCTTTAATTTTTTGGAGAGTATTCCCGAAAGTCTTACAGATTTAACAAATTTGGAACGTCTTCACTTGTCCTATAATTTTATTTTGAGAGGCGAGATACCTAGTGAAATTGATAAATTGAGTAAATTAACCCATTTCTATGCTGAAAACAATTCGTTAACCGGTTCAATTCCCTCGTCCATAGGCAATCTTGATTCCCTTAAAGTCCTTTATTTGAGTCATAATTTTATAAGTGGTCAAATACCAACGGAAATAGGAAGCTGTGAAAATCTTGAATACCTGGTTTTGCATAGCAATGATATCATAGGTGAAATTCCCCAAACTATTGGAAATTTATTAAGTCTGATTCAGATAAATATGTCGTACAATCAGATAGGGGGAGCTATTCCTGAAACTTTGAGCAATCTATCAAATCTAAGGTATCTCCTTTTAGATGGTAATATTTTGGAGGGAGATATTCCTCAAGATATAGTAGAATTAAGGGAATTGTTCTGGCTTAATTTAGGTAATAATAATATTTCAGGAACAATTCCGATAAATATCGGAAATCTAGAAGCTTTAACCATTCTATACTTACATGGTAATTCAATTAGCGGTAATATTCCTGAAAGTATAGGAAATCTTAAGAATATTAATGAATTAGGTTTAAATGGAAATAATCTTTCAGGTTCTATACCTATAAGCATTGGCGATTTATTTAATTTAACTGGTTTAGCCCTGGAAGGGAATAATCTTTCAGGCCCTATCCCAGAATCAATAGGAAATTGCATCAATTTAGAGGAGGTGCGTCTTCACATTAACCAACTATCAGGTCAACTACCTGAATCTCTAGGGCATCTTAAAAAATTGAAAAAATTATTGTTATATAGCAATGAATTCTCTGGACATCTACCTGTTTCATTGGGAGGATTGGATGCTTTAGAGAATTTGAGAATTTTTAATAATGATCTCGAAGGGCCGATTCCAGAGTCAATAAATCAGTTGAACAAGCTAACTTATTTAGACATCAATTTAAATAGATTCACCACACTTCCAAATTTTTCTAATCATCCTACTAAAACTAGGTTGACCATTAAAGCATACGCTAATAGAATCCCTTTTAGAGATATAGAGCAAAACCTAACTGGGCCTGATTCGCATTCCTTTACGCTCTTCGACTATTACCCCCAAGGCCCACCCCCTCCCCAAACCATAGCAGCAATACAGGGAGAGCCTCTCACCCTCTCCAGCGAGGACAATGCGCCACACAACCACTACCAATGGCAAAAAAATATTGGCGGCACCTGGACTAATATATCTGGAGCAACATTAATTTCTTATACCGCGTCATCGGTAGCAGAGGGAGATTCCTTCCGCTGTGAGATAACCAATGATTGGGTGACGGGGATGACGCTTTATAGCC
>CAMPJM010000235.1 GCA_946886805.1 uncultured Flammeovirgaceae bacterium
ACTATATAAAATAAATCAATGTTAAGTAGCAGTATTGGGCAATTTGTATAATTTTAAATGGAAATCAAAATTTTTATTAAAAAAGCAAAAAATTCAGCTTTTTATTTTTTTCCATCATGTCCAATTTCACGCTACAAAGTTGCTAATTTTTTTTCTAATTACCGTATATCGAAATATTAAAGTAAAAGGTTTTCAATAATCCGCTTAACTTCTAAATCAAATCCTTAAAATTCAAGGATGTAGTCTTGTTTTTGTAATCGCTTATCAAAGAATATAATTCCTGCATCAAAGATATCAATTGACAAAGCTACGATTGGATTTGTTTTAATTAATTTCCAGGCTTTATTCATTCCGATCGACAAATGGATGTCATCAAACACAAAAATCGAGTTTTCATTGACTTTGGAGAGACATAATTCGAAATATCTTAAGGTAGCTTCTTGTGTATGATTGGCATCGAAATAGACAAAATCGATAGTGTTGAAGCGGGATAAAACAAGCTCTAAATTGCAATCTATATCTCCCTCTACCAAAGTTATGTTCTCACATGCCATTTTTTCGAAATTGCGAACTGCGATTTTGGCGATGTTTGGACAACCTTCCATGGTTACGACCGGCGTTTTAGAATTTGCCTTTGCCAGATAGAGGGTGTTTATACCCAGCGAAGTTCCCAGTTCTACAATGTTGGTCGGGTTTCTGTTTAAAACCAACCTAAAAAGAAATTGAGAAAATTTTGGGGAACTTAAGGACGATCCCGCAATGTCAGATATAGTTCTTTCTCTTCCGGGGATGATTTGTGAACCAGCACCCAAGTCCAATACGTCAATTATATCCAGATTATTGATTAATTTTTTCCTTATATTTTCGATTTCCTCAAAAACATAGAAAATTCTTCTGTCACTAATGATACTATTGAAGAATTGAAAAATAAATGGAGCATGCAAAGAATATGAACCAGTAGCCTTCAACCAATATTTAAAATATTGGCTCAAAATAAAACTACGTGACCGTAAGTTGGTCATATTTCTAGTTGTATTTGAACGGTACTACCATGGTAAATTCTGGTATAACCACATTAAAAGTTTTGCCATCAACAATTCTTTCCATTAGATAAGTGCCTCTCATTTTGCCAATACCAGATTTTAGGTTGCAACCGGAAACATATTTATGCGATTGTCCCGGCTCCAAAACCGGTTGCTGACCTACAACTCCTTCACCTTCTACTTCTCTCAAAATTGTATTGGCATCATGAATGTACCAATGGCGCCTTAGTAATTGCAGGGTGTTTTCGCTTCCATTTTCTATAGTGATGCGGTAGGTAAATACATAGTGATATTGACTCGGACTGGAATATTCAGGCTGATATTCAGTTTCAACGCTTATTCTTACACCTTCAGTAATTTCAGTAACCATAACCTCAATGAAATTATATTAAATAATATCTCTAACGACTAAATATAAGTATTAGTTTTAAACTTATAATGATTTTTATGAAAATCAGATTCATGAAAATCTTTTTTAAAATTACGCAGTAAACGTTTTATTTCTATCTTTAAAATTTAAAAAGTTTAGGTAAGAAGATATTATGGATGTGAAAATAAGCCCTTCCTGGAAACCGAAATTGGACAGTGAATTTGAGAAAGACTATTTTAAAAAATTAGTAGCATTTATAAAAGCGGAATACGACACTCAGATCATTTTTCCTCCTGCGGCACAGATTTTTAATGCATTTGAAAGCTGTAGTTTTGAGAATGTAAAGGTTGTGATTATAGGACAAGATCCTTACCATGGCCCCAATCAGGCTCATGGCTTGTCATTTTCTGTATTTGATGGAGTTAGAAATCCTCCTTCTTTAAATAATATTTTCAAAGAAATAAAGAATGATCTTGGAAAACCAATCCCAGCATCCGGAAATTTAGAAAGATGGGCGGAGCAAGGTGTTTTGTTGTTAAATGCCACGCTTACAGTTAGAGCACAATGTCCGGGTTCTCATCAAAATAAAGGATGGGAGACTTTTACAGATGCAGTGATAAGGACAGTGTCTGAGGAAAAGGACGGCGTGGTGTTTATGTTATGGGGAGCTTATGCTCAAAAGAAGGGAGCAATTATAAACAGGGTCAAACACTTGGTTTTAGAATCTGCCCATCCATCTCCCTTTTCTGCACATATAGGGTTTTTTGGAAACAAGCACTTCAGTAAAGCAAATGACTATTTAAGAGGCCAGGGAAAAGAAGAAATTGATTGGTAGGAGTGGAATTATAAATTATAAATTATGGATTATGGATTATGGATTTCAAATTACAAATTATGAATTACGACTCATGTTTCGCACATTAATTTAATGCAATTTTAAGGTGCATAGTCCATATTTTGTTAAGGTTCAAAGTTAAGGCAGGATGTGCCCCCTGAACTCTGAACCTTAATCTATAATTTATAATACCCCATTCCCCATTTATAATTCAACATTTATAATTTATAATTCCCTTTCTCATTCAATCATCTGTAAGAACCGGCTCCACCTGATTTTGTCAAGGAATCCACCCTCTGGATCTACTGATAACCAGATAAAGAACGCTTTACCAACAATGTGATCTTCAGGCACAAAACCCCAATATCTTGAATCAAGGGAATTATGCCGGTTGTCACCCATCATAAAAAAGTAGTCCTGTTTAAAGGTATATTGCTGTAGATCATTGCCGCCGATACTTAATTTGCCTTCTTCAATCACAACATCTTCATTTCCATCGTAATACATAATAATGTCGCCATACTTAATAAGGGTTTCATCGTTGATGGCAATGGTTTTTCCTTCTTTTGGAATGTATAATGGCCCAAAAAAGTCGCGGTTCCAGGGAAATTTGCCACCATCAGGAAATATTCTTGATTCCGCTTCAGTTTTTTCGGCCTGAGCCATTTGCACGTCGTCAATAAAAGGAAGTGCTCGAAGTTCTTCTGCAGTTTCCGGGGTGGTCATTACCGAGTATCCAATATTGGGAATAAAGCCATATTCACTTATCTCATGTTCGTCAAATACCCGGTCATTGATCACATTTTTTGTTGAGATATAATAGTTAAATTGCATCCCCTCAGGGTTTTCTATGGCCTTTCCATTGATGTAAACCTGTGAATCTGCAATTGAGATGGTATCTCCGGGCAAACCGACACACCTTTTAATATAGTGCGTTCGTAAGTCAGAAGGGTGCTGTAGCTCTTCGGGATAATTAAAGACTACTACATCGTTTTGTTTTACCTCCGTGAATCCCGGAAGCCTGTACTGTGGCAACTGGATCCAATCGAGATAAGAAGGAACGTTTGGCATTCCCCATATATGATTGTGTGTTAACGGAATTTGAAGCGGCGTTTTTGGGGTTCTGGGACCATAATGGATCTTACTCACAAATAGAAAATCCCCTACTAAAAGCGTTTTTTCCATTGATGGAGTAGGAATAGTAAAAGCTTCCAGTAATAGCCACCTAATAAGAGTCGCTGCAATTACTGCAAAAACTATTGCATCTACCCATTCCCTGGTTTTGGATTTTGATCCACTTGATCTTCTAAAATTAAAGTTCATAAATTTTTGTATATACTAATAATGTTAATTTAAATTTTAAGAAAATCATCCATTGTTAAAACACCTTTTTTACCAGGGAGCCATTCTGCTACATGAACGGCACCGAGAGCAAAACCCTGTCTGCTAAAGGCGGTATGTTTAATTTCTATTTCATCTACTGCAGAAGTATATTTAATACTATGTGTGCCGGGAACCTGAGGTTCTCTTAGAGAGATTATAGGTAACTCGTTCTTGTTTGTAGAAGGATTGTTTACCCATTGATTTTTACTAGGATGATCCGCTAAAATTCCTTCTGCTAAAGTAATGGCTGTTCCGCTAGGGGAGTCCTTTTTTTCGGTATGGTGGATTTCTTCTAAAGCAATATCATACTCATTGTATCGCTTCATTAAATTAGCTAAAGTTTGGTTTAATTTAAAGAATAGGTTTACCCCAATGCTAAAATTTGACGCATAAAAGAAGGCTCCGTTCTGAGCTTTTGTATAAGCATCTATTTCAGGTCTTTTCTCCAGCCAGCCAGTGGTTCCTGATAGAACAGGCACCTGATGTTTCAGGCAAAGTTTAATATTATCTACTGCTGCTTCTGGCTCGCTAAATTCAATAGCTACATCAGCTTTTTTTACTACTTCTCCGTCGTCAAACTCCCTGCGGTTGTCTATCGTAACTTTACCAACTATGGTATGGCCTCTCTCAATTGCTATGCTTTCGATAGCTTTACCCATTTTTCCATACCCAAAAATTATAATGTTCATATCTACTATTTAGTGATTTAGTGATTTAGTGATTTAGTGATTTAAGATTTTTGGTTGCAAAGATAGAATCTTTGTTTATTTAGGAAGCCTTTGTGTGAAATCAATAATTTTATTTAATTTACATAGTTTCACACAAGAAGTTTTATATATCCTACTAAGTGCCTCAATCGAAAATTTAATTTATAATTCAAAATTCATCATTTAACATCTCCGAACAACATTTCTAAAGCTATTTAATATAAAGGGTTAATCCAATACCACCTATTGGTGTGTTAAATGCTGTCGAATTAAGTGATGGTTCTAATTTTAAAGTTAAGTCATCACTCACATCAAACCCTTTTAAATGGGCATCAATATGAGCGTCTACAATGTTAATCAGATAAGCAAGTCCGCACATGATGATAAAAAAGTCACGCTCTCTTCGGGCTGAATTTGTTGCTAGTTCCAAAACCCTTTCATCCCTGCCAGTCGGATTGGTACCGGTGGCTCTTTGTGTTAATAAACTTCTTCTGTAAAAGTCATAACTATCCGCATAGAAATCAACTACAAGGCCAAGGCTTATCAGTCCGCCATAAATGAGCGGTATTTTCCAGTATTTCTCGTTATATGCTTGCCCCAGCCCGGGCAAAATGGCTGAGTATAAAGAGGCTAGTCTTGGAGAGAACTCTTCTGAAGTATCTTCTATTACAACTGTATCAACTTCATCTGCCGTCACATATGGTTTTTCGGGATATTCTAAAATACCTACCGTATCTTCCCATACAACATTAGGTTCTACTTCAGCAGGTTCTGCTTCCTCCTGAATTAAAGAATCGGGTTCTACTTGGGCAACAGCAAAATAATTTGATGATAGTAAGATACAAGTAGCTAAAATAAAAAAATTAGAAATAGACATTATAAATTGAGAATTTCAAGAATCCTGTTTAAATCATCGGCAGAAACGAAAGGAATTTTAATTTCCCCTTTATTGGTGTCGTCGCTTTTTATATTAATTCTGGTTCCAAAATGGGAAGAAAGCTTTTGTTGTAACCTTTTAATTTCATAATTATCGGAAGGTTGCTTCTTTTTTTCTTCCTGGTCTTCGTCTTTCTCATTATTGGTCAGCAAATCCCTTACCATAGCTTCCACTTTCCTCACAGAAAGGTCATCATTGATAATTTTGTTAAAGATTGCCAATTGAGCATCTATATTTTCGACGTTTATAATTGCTCTGGCGTGGCCCATAGAAATTTTATTGTCACGCAAGGCAACTTGTATATCCGGTGGTAACTTTAGCAGTCGTAGATAGTTGTTTACAGTGGTCCTGTTTTTCCCGACTCTGTCTCCAAGTTGCTCTTGTTTAAGATCGCATTCCGAAAGTAACCTTTGATAACTTAAGGCAATTTCAATGGCATTTAAATCCTTTCTTTGTATGTTTTCGATTAGGGCCATTTCAAGCATCTGCTGATCATCCGCTGTGCGGATATAAGCAGGAATACTATCCAATCCAGCGATTTTGGAAGCCTGGAATCTCCTTTCTCCGGAAATTAATTGATACCTGTTCCTTTCAAGCCTCCTTACCGTTACCGGTTGAATAATTCCCTGTACTTTAATGGATTCTGCAAGTTCCTGTAGAGACTCCTTGTCAAAAAATGTTCTTGGTTGAAAGGGGTTTACTTCTATTTCTGTGAGACGAATTTCATCCATCCCGCCCATATTTGCTCTTCTTTCTTCATTGTTTTCTTTTTTAGAGCCACTATCCTCTAGTAATGCACCCAAACCTCTTCCTAAAGCATTTCTTTTTTTGGGTAAATTTTTGTTATCGCTCATTATTGCTTCTCTTCTTTAACTGTAGTTTTTATATGCGGAGAAAATAGAAATTTGAAAATAGAAATTTGGGGAGCATATATATTCTTCTGTTGCCTATTTTTTAATTTCTATTGGCTATTATCTGTTTGTTTTTAATTTCCTAGTGACATTACCGATTTTCAAGTTTCAAATTTCAACTTCTATTGTTAACTTTTCAATTTTTTATTTGAATTATTTATTTACTGTCCACTGTTTACTGCCCACCGCTTACTGCCTACTGTCCACTGCTTACTGCCTACCGCTAACCGTTTACCGCCCACTGTCTAACATCTAACATCTAATATCTAATCACGCCACTGCATTTTTTTTAATTATTTCTTCTGCAAGATTTAAATAAGCAACCGCTCCTTTGCTCTCAGCATCATGCGCAATAGCAGGGA
>CAMPJM010000236.1 GCA_946886805.1 uncultured Flammeovirgaceae bacterium
ATGATAAAATAATAACTGGCGTTGCTTGTATTTGGATCATAATTAGAGGTAAGGAACAGGCTAAAGTCAAAAAAAGCATTATTAATTTTGTCACCGAAGGCATACGTCTTAACTACCTCCTCTTCACCTAGATAATATTTTAGATTAAATTGCTTTTGATTTAATATCTCAACTTTTATTTCACGGTCAAGGAAACTTGCATCTTTTAATTCTCCCCTAACCTCAAAAGGTGAATTTTGATACCTTTCTTCATCATTAATCTTACCCTCAGCATAATAGGTAATTTTCAGGTCAACAGCTTCTATTACTTTATTGAAAAACAGCTTCGATTTGATGAGCTCTATCTCACCGGAAATATTGTTTAAATTTTGATTTTCTTTTAAGGTATTAAAGCCTAGTAAATTTGCGTCACTTTTTACGTCCAGCTTTAAATCGGAGTGCGATTCGTATACAGGTTTGGTATATCTGATGTATATATAGGCAATGGTGTTGGTAACGATTAATATTAAAAGTATCCATACCCAACTCTTTCTAAAAACGGAGCTCAGTTTTTGAAAATCAATGCTTTCAATTCCATCGTTTTCCGAGTCTTCTGAAGCATGTAGCCGAATATTATCTTTATTATTTTCCAATATTCTATTAAAATCTGCGAATTAATACGAGAAGTGTTACCATGCTGGTAATTACACTTAATATGGGAGAGATGTCTCTCAATGATTCTGAAACGATTTTCCTTACCGGTTCTATATAAATTATGTCGCCGGATTCTACTTTTAATTCCGCGTTTCTTAGGCCCTGAATAGTAGTGAGGTCTATCACTTGTACAACAGGATTGTTTAAGTCTCCTCTTATCAACCTGATATTATGACCTTTCGCTTCGTTAGGGATTCCACCAGCCAGGGCTATTACTTCTATGACACTCATTTGTTCGTTTGTCAAAGGAATAACCTGACCTCCCGTAGCACCCAAAACGATTACTCTCTTATTAGTATAGGAGGTTATTACAAATGGTTCTGTGTAATAGGCGCTAAATTCAACACGCAATAAGCTGTCTGCCTCGGGCAGTGTGTACCCCCCAAGCTTTACATCACCAACAATTGGCAACATCACTTTACCGTCTTCCTTTACTAAAAAATCAGGCTGCGGACGATCCTGATTTCTATTGTTCATATTTTCTTTTACAAGTTCAAAATTAGGGTCAATAATCCGTTCTCCCTTATTTGTAAAGACTTCAATTTGAAGATAATCAAAAGGTTTGATAATATAACTGCTTTCTGCTTCGTGGATAGCATTAGCAGCAGAAGAAGCAATCAATTCACCTTCTGTTGAAAATAAAATATTCTGCTTGTAAACTTTACAAGAAGACAAGAATAGTATGGATATTAGAAGGAATACACAACTTTTGTATGCGGTTGTCAAATTCAATTGTTTGTTAAGTAGAATCAGGTTTAAAGTAATACAAAAAAAATTACAAATACCTTAATTAAAGACTATTTTTAAAATCATTAAAGCTTCTCAACTCCTGATCTTTCCCGGATACAAGTGGATTGTCATAACCCCAATTTATTTTCAGGGTTTCGTCGTTCCAAATTATCCCATCTTCTGACGCTTTATGGTAATAATTTGTACACTTATAAAAGAAAACAGAATCTTCAAGGGCGACAAAGCCGTGGGCAAAGCCTTCTGGTATATACAGCATGTTGTTTTTCTTGCTATCCAGCACAACGTCATAATGTTCTCCAAACGTGGGCGAATTTTTCCTTAGGTCAACTGCAACATCCAACACCTTTCCAGAAATTACCCTTACAAGTTTACCCTGAGCATGGGGAGCGTTCTGAAAATGAAGACCGCGCAACACGCCCTTTGTGGAGAAGGACTGATTATCCTGCACAAAATCAGCTGATACGCCCAATTCCTTAAATGCTTTTTCATGAAATGATTCAAAAAAAAGCCCTCTCTCGTCTTCAAAAACTTTAGGAAAAATATTTAGGAGTCCTTTAATGTGTGTTTCTTTTATTTCCATTCTATGTAAAACCAATTAATATATAGGTATTTTTACACAAAGCTAAACAAAGCTTCTATTTAAAAAAGCGGCAGAAACTTAAATTATGCACAAATATTTCGAATCGATTCTAAATATTTATCCACTACAAACTTTTCGTCAAATTGCATTTCGACTTTCCTTCTGCCATTTTTACCCATTAGTTCTAATGCTTCCTCCTTTAATAGAAGCATGTCGTACATTTTCACGGCCAGGTCCTCGGCGTCTTTCAGGTTACAAAGAAAACCGTTATAGTTATTCTCTACCACATGATTACAGCCCGGAACATCAGTCGCAACAATCGGTTTTCCCGAACTGGCTGCCTCAAGCAAGGTTCTTGGAGTTCCTTCTCTGTAGGAAGGCAAGACTATACAATCAGCGTCATCAATAAATTTCCTGACATCATCGGTAGTTCCCAGGTATTCTATAATATCACTATTGATCCACTGCTCCAGCATTTTTGTGGTGATTCCTCTTTTATGGCTTGGATCAGGCGCTCCCAACAATTGGAAACGGGCATTTATTCCTTTAGACTTAAGGGATTTGATCGCTTCCACATATTCTACAATCCCTTTGTCGTAAATCAGCCTGGAGATCAAAAGAAAGGTAAAGTCTTTATTTTTCTTAAATTCCTTGGGAATAAATTTTGTCAGGTCAATACCCGAACCAGGTACTAATTCTGTGATTTCCTCCCTTATCAATTTTTGCTTTATAAAAAGGTCCCTATCGTTACCATTCTGAAAAAAAACTTTCTTTGGATATTTAAAGGCAAGCTTATACATGAATTTTGCCAGGCTATTCACCAGATTTTTTTTCATAAAAATCGTTCCCAACCCACAAACATTGTTGATGACCGGAATCCCCAACATGGTGGCTGCTGCTGTACCATAAATATTTGGCTTTATAGTAAAATGTAAGATGAGATCGGGCCTGATTTTTTTATATATCTGGAAAAGCCGATAGGTAAGTTTTATATCGTTGAGGGGATTGGTACCTGTATTGTCCATTTTTACCGGAGTATAATTGCAATCATTCTCGATTAACAATGGACTAAAATCATCCTCGGGCGCAATAGTATATACTTCGATGCCATTGGCTTTGAGTGACTTAATCAATCCCATTCTGAAATTATAAATATTCCAGGAGGTATTGATAACAATAGCTATCTTCATATATTCTAAACCAGTTTATCATTTCCTAACTATAAGATTAGGTGTTTGGTTGCATTAAATCAACAATTTTACATTTGATTTTTTAAATATAAAAAAATCATTCCATTTATAGTTGCTTATGTAAATTTATGAAGTTAATATATTCGGTTTTAAAATGGTAACCACAAATTACCAACACATAACCGGAAATAAATTAATTTGGTTAATTTTACATCTTTTACTTAATGAAATTTTAATGGTCACAGGAATGCTTTTTTTTCATTTAACGGTAGTTACCCTGTTTTTAATATTCTTATTACTAAAAACATTTTTACTAATAACCAATAAAAAGGCAATCCTTCAAAAGATACAAGCTCAATCTGGCGCAATTGAAATAATATTGGGCATTCTGATAATAGCTACAGGTGTATATCTTTTTATAACAGTAGGAAACAGTGAGCTTTATCTGTTAGCGAAAATCACGTTAGTAATATTTGCAATTCCGATGGGGATTATGAGCATGAAAAGAGAAAATAAGGTTCTTGCAATTTTATCAATATCAATCTTAGTTTACATCTACGGCATTTCAGGCACCAATAATCTTTTCATGAAAAATACCGGGCTCAGTTTGGAAGGGCATAATTCCGAAAATTTTGGTAGTGATCAGGCTGAAATTATATTGAATGCTACTCAAAGTGCCTCTTTACAGCAGGGGAAAGTGATTTATAAGGTGTTGTGTGTTGAATGCCATGGCGAGGATGGACAGAAAATAAAAGACAGTTCTGCAAACCTTAGCAGCAGCAACCTAAACTTTGAGGAGAAGGTAAAAGTAATTACAGAGGGAAAAGGTGTTATGAAAGGTTACGACCCTGAGCTTTCTGAACAAGAAATTGAATTGGTTACGGCGTACACCGAAACCTTAAAGAACTAAGGACTTGTAACAAAATAACTTGTGCATTTATACTTGTTTTTTTGTCCTTTCTCATCGTTACAAAATCCTCAAATAGCTACGGCTATTCTCAGATTTTAAGCCTTGATAAAGAACAAAAAAACTGCCTATATTTTGAACAACTTATTTCGTAACGAGTCCTAGGATAGTATAATAAAAACAAATAGAACAAGATTACCAGATGTGTGAAATTAAAATTAAGGATTAAAAAATGATTTTTTTCAAAGTTATTAATTCACACAAGGGTTTAAGATTATAAAAATATATGGCGAATACATTTTCAACGGCTCCGGTTCAGGAAAGTGCAGTTTTGGTAGCTCTTATTAACCAAGATCAAAAAGAAGAGACAACCAGAGAATATCTTGAGGAACTTGCTTTTTTAGCTGAAACATTGGGTGCTACAACCTCCAAAATGTTCACGCAACGGCTTTCAAAGCCGGATATAAGAACTTTTGTAGGAAAAGGGAAACTTGAAGAGATCAATGCTTATGTAAAAGCAAATGAAATAGATATGGTCATTTTTGATGATGACCTCTCCCCATCTCAACTTCGGAATTTGGAGAGAGAACTATCCTGTAAAATTTACGACCGAAGCTTATTAATATTAGATATCTTCCTGAAACGAGCTCAGACCGCGCAGGCAAAAACCCAGGTTGAGCTTGCAAGGTATCAATATTTACTTCCCCGGCTTACAAGAATGTGGACTCACCTGGAACGACAGAGAGGTGGAACAGGCACCAGAGGGGGAGCTGGTGAAAAAGAAATTGAGACTGATAGAAGGCAGATCAGAAATCAAATTACTTTGCTAAAAGAGAAGCTCGTAAAAATAGAGAAGCAAAGTCAGACTCAGCGAAAATCACGAGGCACTATAGTTAGGGTAGCGCTTGTTGGCTATACCAACGTTGGCAAGTCTACTTTGATGACTTTGCTATCCAAGTCAGATATTTACGCAGAGAACAAGTTATTTGCGACCGTAGATGCTACTGTAAGGAAAGTTACTTTGGCAAATATTCCCTTTCTGCTCTCAGACACTGTTGGCTTTATCCGGAAACTCCCCACACATCTTATCGAATCCTTTAAGTCAACGCTTGACGAGATTAGAGAAGCCGATATTTTATTGCACGTTGTCGATATTTCTCATCCTGCTTTTGAAGACCAGATAGCTGTAGTGAATAAAACACTTTCCGATATTGGTGCGATAGATAAACCGATGATCATGGTCTTTAATAAAATTGACCTTTATCGTGATCTACATGACGGGGAGGAATATTCAGAAGACAATATAGATGAGAGCCATAAACCAGGACTCGAAGACCTTAAGAAAATGTTTGTAGGTAAAGGCGACAATCCAGCGGTCTTCATTTCTGCTGAGAACAAAGAAAATATAGATGAACTGAGAAAAGTGATTCATGATGAAGCAGAGCAAAAGCATATGACCATTTTTCCAAATTATTTAAAGAACGATTACCTGGATTTTAAGTAGGAATGGGATGCAGAAGTTAAAAATCTGGGCTTATCATTAAATTTTAGGTTGATCGAAATTAGCTACAAAAAACCCCTCAGCCTGTCGGCAGCTCCCCTGAAGAGGGAGCCCTCTTACCCAATCTTTTGGAGTATTTTGAGATTTATTCCTTTTTAAGAAAACTTTGCCAAATCTGCCGGCGGCGTTCTCAATGAACAAATTCTCATTAAGAAACCTATAAATTTAACGATTGTCGGGGTCTATAACTACCTTGGATATAGCTTCAGCTCCGTCTTTTTTATTTTTGGAAGCTATATTGAATTTCCCCCAAAGACCCCTTTCCTCCATAAATGCGAGACAGGCTCTACCTTCCGAATGACAACAGAAGCTACTTTGTCATCCTGACGAAGGAAGGATCTTGGTTAGTCCGTGCATAGGCTAATATCTGATATAGAAGCTGTCATAGCCTGTCGTTGATGCAAAGTTGTTAGGTAATTGCATCAGTCCTTAAAAAATTCAATCAGCCACTGGAAATCTTGAGAATAAAAACCGCCTCTTCTGCTACCACATAAAAAGTCTATTTCCAATTCAATAATTCTAACAATTTCCCACCTCAGTTTTTTAAACATGTCATCCATCCCCATGTTAAAGCTTTAATGACAGTTATTTTTAAGCTAAAGGGGAATAACAAAGATGAAAAATAAAACAAAACTACAATTGATCGCAGGAACAGCCGCTCTTCTAACTTATAAAGTTTTGAAAAGGGCTCGAAGAGACACTGTTAAAGGGAAGAAAATTCTCATAACAGGCGGCTCAAGGGGACTGGGCCTTGTACTGGCAAGACAACTTGCCCAACAAGGTGCTGATGTCACTATTTGTGCAAGAGATGAAAAAGAGATTAATAAGGCTGTTTCACAAATCAGGTCTTTTGGAGGAAATATTT
>CAMPJM010000237.1 GCA_946886805.1 uncultured Flammeovirgaceae bacterium
CCCTGATAACAGACATTACGCAATTAGAGGAAGTTGTGGTAGTGGGTTATGGTACTGTGAAAAAAACTGACCTTACCGGCTCGGTCGGCGTGATTGATGGGGAAAATATAGCAGAGAGAGGTACAGTAAACCCGCTCCAAGCTGTTCAAGGTCAGATTGCCGGTGTTGATATTTCTGCAGGTTCTGGTCGTGCTGGCGCAGGGTATAACATACAGATCAGGGGACAGAACACTCTGGGAGATGCAACGCCTTTATATGTCGTGGATGGGATATTCGCTGATAATATAAATTTCATTAATCCACAAGACATAGAGCGTATTGATGTTTTAAAGGATGCATCTTCTACCGCTATTTATGGATCAAGAGGTTCAAATGGGGTGGTGATAGTAACAACCAAACAAGGCTCAAGTGTAAAAGGAGGGGCGGTTATTTCTTATGATGCGTATTATGGAGTTCGTCAAAATGTGAGGGAACCTGATTTTATGAATGGAGATGAGTGGTTTCAGTACAGACAGAATGCTTATATTATTCAGGATTATGAGTCAGGTGAGTATGATGAAACCGCTGGCGGTCTTGGAAACGCACCTTACATCACCGCCAGAAGGGTCGCCTTAAAAGAATATACCGATTGGCCAAGTTACTTTTTGCAAACAGGATTGCAGCAAAACCATTGGTTATCTGTGGCCGGAAGGTCTGAAAATAACAAAATGAGTTATATAATTGGTGGTGGTTACCAGGAAGAAGAAGGTAATTTGCTGAAAGATTATTTTAATAGGTATAATTTCAAGGCAAGTGTGACGCACGAAATAAACGACCAGTGGTCGGCTGGGACAAGTATTAATTTATCCTTGACAGAAACAGAAAGAGGTAGCGAAAGTGCTATAACCAACGCATACCGAATGTCTCCCTTGGCTTCTCCATACGATTCCTTAGGAAATATCCTTTTTCAGCCGGCAAAATATGGCGATGTCAACTATACCAGCTCTGTAAATCCACTGGTAGACATTGCGAATTCTCAAGACAACACCCGGCGCCTGCAAGGAATAGGAAATCTGTATTTGCAATTTTCTCCGGTTGAATGGCTTGATTTAAGATCGACAATTTCTCCTCAGTTTGCGAGTAGAAGAAGAGGCCGTTTTTTTGGTTCAGAGACGCAAGCAAGAAATTTACAGGCGCCATCTGCAAATTTAGAAAAGAGAGAAGAGCTTTCTTATGTCTGGGATAATACTATAAATATCAACAAGACCCTTAATGAACATACTTTCAATTTTACAGGACTTTTTAGTCAATATTATGAGCAAGAAGAATATAGTTATGTAAACGTTGAAAATCTTCCTTTTGAATCTGGCTTCCATAATTTGGGTTCAGCAAAAGATTACCAGGGGGTAGAGAGCGCATACGTTCAGGAGAGTTTAATTTCTTATATGGCTCGGCTAAACTATACTTTTAAAGATAGGTACCTGTTAACAATTTCAAATAGATGGGACGGTTCTTCTGTTTTAGCTGAAGGTCATAAATGGAATTCATTCCCTTCGGCAGCTGTTGGGTGGCGTATTTCTGAGGAACCTTTTATGCAGGATATAAACTTTATCTATAATTTAAAGGCTCGTTTTAGTTATGGCTATACGTCAAACAATAATATAGATCCTTATTCTTCCCAAATTCAAGTATATAATCAGGTAGATTTTGGAAGTGGTGCTGATAGACATTCATCCTATGACTTCGGCGGAGATCTAGCATCCGGCTTACTGCCAAGCGGTATTGTGAATCCGGGCCTCACCTGGGAACGCACCAGAGAATTCAACTTTGGTATCGATTATGAATTTATAGAGGGAAGAATAGCTGGTTCTATTGACTTGTATGACAAAGAATCTGAAGGATTATTATTGGAACGACAACTTCCAATTGAAACAGGTTACACTTCATTGGTCGACAATATTGGCTCTATAAAAAATAGAGGAATCGAACTAGCACTAAGAACCATCAACGTGCGGACAAGCGACTTTATGTGGACTACTAATTTTAATTTCTCTAAAAATGATAATGAAATATTGGAATTATATGGTGGTCAGGTGACTCAGGCAATTGGTGAACGTGACGGTGTTCCTTTTGCCTGGAAAGTAGGGGAGGATATCAGCTCTAATTATACCTATATATGGGATGGCGTATGGCAGGAAGGTGAGGATCCGCACGAAGGATATAGCACCGGACAGGTAAAATTGAGAGATATTTCTGGTCCTGAAGGAACTCCGGATGGTAAAATCGATAGCAACGACAGGGCGATAATTGGTTCTTCTGCACCGGATTGGTCTGGTGGATTCTCTACCCAGATCACTTATAAGGGCTTTGATTTAAGTGCATCTCTTTATACAAGACAAGGTGTGCAGGTATACAGTCCTTTCCATGAAGAGTTTACCAATTTGGGAGATAGGGGTAGAGCAAAGCTGGATGTTGATTATTATATGTTACCTAACAAAGTTTCACCAACCAGGATTAGCAACAGTTATCCTATACCAAGAGAAATGGGGACTTACTATGATGCGGTAGCTTTCTATCAGGATGCTTCTTTTGTAAAGGTTCAAAACATCCTATTGGGGTACAATTTTTCCACAGAAGGGTTTTTAGAGCGAGCCAAAATTAAGAGTCTTCGCCTATATGTAAACGTATTGAATCCATTTGTATTTACAGATTATACAGGTTTTGATCCTGAGTGGGCTTCCGAAGGGCTTGAAGAGACTGGAAACGCTTCTGTAACTTATCAGCTTGGTATTAACTTAAAATTTTAATGGCTTAAACGATGAAGAAATTACTAAATTTTAAATTCATATTTCTTTTGGTATTTGCTACGGCTTGTAGCGATTATTTAGAAGAAGAAAATAAATCTTCAACTTTTGTTGACGAATATTTCACCACCGAGGAAGGATACGAAAGCCTGATCAATGCAAACTATGCTTCTCTGCGGGATATTTATGGTGATGAAGCAGCTACTTTGCTCACTTTAGGGACAGACCTTTTTACCTATGGCAGGGATGATGATTATAAGGGGCTTGTGAATTATGTAGACCTTACACCCACAGACGCAAATGGCGGAGGACCTATTCATGAGTTTTATAGGGATCTTTATGAGGCAATTCAATTAGCCAACAATGCACTTTATTTTAAAGAACTTACCGAGCCGGTGCCAACATTGAGTGTTCGTGAAGGGGAAGTAAGATTTTTAAGGGCCTATTATTATTTCCTCCTTGTGCAAACTTTCGGGGATGTACCTGTGGTAACAGAACGAATTCAGGAACCTGTGCTTGCGTTTGAGAGAGTTCCGGAAGAAACAGTTTATGCCGAAAACATAATTGCCGAAATGGAAGCAGCACTTGCATTAGTTCCTGAAGAAGCAGCGCAGTTTGGAAGAGTAGATAAACGCGTAATTCGTCATTATTTAGCAAAGGCACATCTTACCAGAGGGTATAAATCTTTTGCTGCAAGTGATGATTTTGGCAAAGCAGCTCAATATGCAGATGCAGCCATTAATGGCCAGGGCCTCAATCTTAGCTTTGAAGAATTGTTCTATCCCGGAAATGAAGAAAACGAGGAAGTACTATTTTCAGTTCAGTACGATCCGGCTTCGATTCTAGATCCTGAAACAGATGGAAATACCCAAAATTTTTGGTTCGGGCCGTACTTCGGTGGCGAAGGAACAAAATTTAATTACCCATACAGAGCCTATAGTGTGGTACCTTCATACCATGCGTTTGAAGTATTTGCAGAAACCGGTGAGAAGGATGCCCGATGGGAGACTACTTTCATGACCCAATTGTATGCTCCAGACCCGTCAATTCCAGGTCCTTCAAACACCACAGTTGGCTACTACCGTTATTATACTGAAAGTGATTCCAGAGATGAGATTCCTGTAAAAGTATTTTTTGCGCACGAGTGGATAGACGAAGCACAGTGGCGAGCAGAAAACCCAGCAACTCGTGCAGATACCGAAATCAGGCCATTTTCTATGGAGTGGGAAGCTTCGCCTTCAACAGCATTTGATGCAGCTACGCCTGCGATTAGAAAATTTGATGATCCTAGTGCTGTTTTTTCAGCTAGTGGAAGCAGTACCAGAGACATCTATTTAGCTCGATTAGGGGAAACTTATCTGCTTGCGGCCGAAGCTTATTTTAAAGATGGGGATCCCGGGACAGCTGCGGATAGAATAAATGTGGTAAGAAGAAGAGCCGCTGAACCTGGTTTTGAAGCAGAAATGGAAATATCTCCTTCTGCTGTTACGATCGATTTTATATTGGATGAAAGAGCGAGAGAGCTTTTAGGTGAGTATCATAGATGGTTTGACCTGAAACGTACAGGAACCTTGGAAGAACGAAATCTACAGTACAATTCTGCCATTAAAAATTTAGGTACCAATCCTTTTGCTAACGGTAAACTGTTGAGGCCAATTCCACAGCCTGTAATCGACAATAACGAAGCTTTAACACAGGAAGATCAAAATCCTGGTTACTAATATCGAATATTACCCGGTCAATTGCATCGGGTAGTATTATTTTCTACGTCTGAATTGGAAGAGATATTTTGAAATCAACTCTCTTAACAAGGAATAGGAAGATAAATTATACTAAGAAATAAAATAGGTATCTATTATTTAATTTTTAGAAAAAGTAAATAACCCTACACCATGAACAAATTTTATACAAAATTTTTACTCCTCCTACTTGCGCCATTATGCTTTATAATGGGCTGCGAAGAGGATGATGAAATGAAGGATACAACACCGTCAATTGTTTTTTCCACTGCAAGAGCTTCGTTGGAAAGTATCGATCTTGATAAAGCTACGGGGCCGCAGATTAGAGGATGGGCTGTTGCACCAGCAGGTCTTGCGCAAGTAACAATAACTGCTGATAAAGCCGGTGGCGGCGAAGAGATTCTTAATGTTTCCACGTTTAATGAAGAGAATTCAGAAAAGGGGGGGACAGCTTTCCAATTTGCGGTTCTTCCTTCATACACGCCTGAATTTACGGGAATTACGGTATCGGTAGTTGATAGGAATGGCCAAACGGAACAACTAGTGCTTGACGTTTCAGCTATCGGTGGAACGGCAGGTCCTACATTTGCTGGCTTGCCTGCGGGTCCTATTGACGCTAATGTTCGTGCAAGTGTAAATCTAAGACCAGAGATAGCAGGTACTGTTAGTTCTCACTGGGGACTTGCTTCGGTTACTTATATTGCGGTATATGGCGAGGAAGAGGAGGTAGTTGAAGCAATTACTGATTTTGGTGAGACCCCCAATATGCTTCAGGTAAATGTAACACCTGATTATGACAAGGGCTTTGCCGAGGGCATGACCGGATTTAAAATTGTAGCCGAAGATAAAAAAGGAAATAGCAGCACTTATGAAGTAGCAATTTCTGTTATAGATGCTCCTCCTCCTCCTGTAGTCACTTTTGATCAGGAAATGATTGCTGCGGATTTAACTTCTAACCCTCAGGTAAAGCCAGGTATGTCAGGTTCTATTGAAACTGTTGAAGGGCTTGTCTCTGTTAAATTCTTTGTTGATGGACCGGGAGCCGATGAGCAGTTCGGAGATGAAGTGGTTTCTTTTGAAGATGACAAAAGCTACTTATTTTCTTTTGATAATTTTCCCTATGCCTTAGGAGTAACAGGATTGAAAGTAGTAGCTGTAGACATAACGGGTCAAACTACAACAGATACACTTCCTGTTACTGTTATAGCTGAGGACCCGGACCTTTTAGTACACCACAATATAGTCTCAAATGCTCAGGGTGACAGACATGACGCTGGGGTGGTAACTGCAATTTCCAGTAGGGACGGTAAATCTTATACGCTTGCTGAAGGAGCGGATCCTGCTATAAGTTCTACTATTGATTTTATTACCGCAGATTCAGGAGGTGATAATAAGCTTGATCTGTTTTCTCCAGCTGGAAACAGCTGGTTGACAGGTAATTATTTTAAAAAGGATGTTAGTGGAGATATGGTATGGCCTGTTTTAAATGAAACCCGAATGAGAATACTAGGTGAAGGAGAGGTGAACTTTTCTACAGCTACTTCTCTTGATATCGCTGCTTTAGAATTAGGTGAGTATGAATTGCGTCTTGAGGAACTACAGGTTGGTGGAGTTGCACTTTTTGTCACCAGTGAAGGCAAGAAAGGTCTCATTTTATACGAGGCAAGCGATAATGCTGAAGGAAAAACAGACAAATTTACTTTCGACATTAAGGTTCTTAAATAAAAATGTATTACAGGGAGCCTTGTCTTTAGCGCTCCCTGCTTTATTTTAAATGAGGTATAAAATTGACTAATCTCTATGCCTGTTTTTTGCCTCCAAAGCAGTTTCAACAAAATGGTAAAATTTTTTGTTTTTTGTTTTCTTTTTCAGTTGATGAATTTTGCTGTTTGCGCTCAAATGCCAGCTGGAATTTCAAAAACTAATGAAAAAAATGCGAAAACGCTTGCTTTTCCCGGCGCTGAAGGCTTTGGAAAGTTCACAACAGGTGGTAGAGATGGAAG
>CAMPJM010000238.1 GCA_946886805.1 uncultured Flammeovirgaceae bacterium
GCTCTAGGCGATGATATCCCTATAATTTGAATATTCTACCAAAATTAATTTTGTTCTGCTTTTGAAGAAAGGAATGTCATCGCTTCCTATCTTTCATTAAGGACTAAAAGTGGATAGTCAAATAATTATTTCTATCTCCATTTGTATAAATTGAAATTTTATCATCATAAAATTTGTAATAGGTAAAATAATAATTTATATGTGTGATATCTTTACATAATGTAAATTTTTTAGAAGAAAATAATAATATCTTAGTGAATGGTCATTAAGCTCTTCCAAGCAAAAATTGATGTTTTAAAGATATTTTGACAAAATTAGAGCAGGTAAGTGCTATGATTGCCGGATTATCGATGACACGCTCTCTGCTTCAAAAGTTGATTGTGTCAATAATAGGCGAGTATACCTTCTCAAAAAGGGGTTAAATATTATATTGGAGGCCAAAAATTACATGCATAAAAATTTACTTTCTGTTATTTTATTATTCTTTATTCCGGGGATTTTAATGTCCCAATCCAATACTCCAAAGTATAGCAATGAATTTCTTTCTATAGGTGTTGGCGCCAGGGGTTTGGGGATGTCCGGATCGCAGGTAGCTCACGTAAAGGACGTAACCTCAGGGTTTTGGAATCCGGCTGGGCTTACTCATGTGGAAAGTAATTATGAAGTTGCTTTGATGCATGCTGAATATTTTGCAGGAATAGCCAAATTTGATTATCTCGCTTTTACAACAGCTATTGATTCTTCTAATGTCATTGGACTATCGGTGATAAGGTTTGCTGTAGATGATATCCCCGATACCCGGTTTTTATATGACGCCAACGGGCGGATAAATTATGATAATATCCGTTTTTTCTCCGCTGCCGACTATGCTTTTATTTTCTCTTATGCAAGGAAAACAGATTTTATTAAAGGTCTTTCTCTAGGTGCAAATTTTAAAGTAGTACATCGAACGGTCGGTAATTTCGCCAATGCCTGGGGCTTTGGTTTGGATGCCGGTGCACAACTAGCCATCAATAAATGGCAGTTTGGCCTTATGTTGAAGGATATTACTACCACTTTTAACGTATGGTCCCATAATTCTGAAGAACTGGAAGTAATTTATACGCAAACCAATAACGAGATTCCTGAGAGCTCAATTGAGGTAACCCTCCCAAAAGCCATATTAGGAGTGTCGCGATCTTTGGAAATAGGTAAAAATTTTGGTCTGTTAACTTCTCTCGATCTTGATATTACTTTTGACGGGAAAAGGAACGTTCCTGTAAAATCAGATTTCGCTTCCATTGATCCTCATATGGGTCTAGAACTGGATTATATTCAAACTATCTTTTTAAGATTAGGAGCCGGTAATATTCAGCAGGTAAAAGATTTCGACGAGTCACTGAGTACTACTTTTCAGCCTAACTTCGGTGTCGGAGTTAAAATAAAGAAACTGAACATTGATTACGCAATGACAGATATTGGTGATCAGGCAGAATCCCTATATTCTCATGTCTTTTCTCTTAAAGTAGGTTTATAAGGAGCAATATTATGAATATTGAAAAAAATATATTTTCAAAGGTTAGTAAAGTTTTCACCCTGGCTCAGGGTAAGGACGAGAACGATTGGTTTTGCAATTTACTGAAACCTTTTACGCTTCTGCTCTTCTGCTTTTTTTTACTAATTGGTTTTACTAATGCCCAGGGTACTTATGCTAATGATTGGATCAATCACGGACAATCTTATTTTAAAATTCCTACCGCCGCAAACGGCATTTATAAAATTACTTATGCCGAATTAATTGCAGCGGGTGTTCCTTCATCTACAGATCCTAAAAATTTGCAACTATTCCATCGTGGAGTGGAGCAATCTATTCTTGTAGAAGGTGAAACCAATGGAAGCCTGGACCCTACTGATTATATATTGTTTTATGGAAAAAAAAATGATGGCACCCTTGACAAGCAATTATATGTAACTCCGGGAGCACAACCTCACAATTATTATAACCTCTATTCCGATACAACTGCTTATTTCCTTACTATTGGCAATGTAGCGGGGAAAAGGATGGGTCTAGTTAATGATAATGTGGCAGGACTTCCAACTGTCAATTATCATACAGATGAAAAATTATCAATATTCACCACAAGTTATTGGAAAGGACGGGAGTATAGTGTAGATACCTATTTGTCTCAATACGATTGGGCTGAAGGTTGGACAGGCACACATTTTAGGGACGGCTCGTCATCGGATGTTGTCTTTAAAGATATTGTAAAAACTTTTGTTACTGCTGGCGACCCTGTTTTAGATATTATTCTTACAGGAAGAAACGCTAATTTACACAATGTAGAAATATTGGTAGGTCCAGCTGCCAACTCCTTGCGGTCCTTAACGACTACGCAATTTGTCGCCCATGAAAATAAAAGGATTACTTCTTCTATTAATTGGTCCGATATTTCTGCGAGCGGTGAATTGGTGGTCAGAGTAGCAGTGCAAAGTGGAGGTGTTACCGATTACATCTCTATTTCAGCGGTAAAACTGCATTATGCTCAACAGCCAGACATGCAGAGTAAAGATTCAAAGGTTTTTATCTTTAATAATCTTTCCTCTAAATCCAGATTGACAATTGCCAACGCACCATCCTCTCCGGTTGTTTATAACATCTCTGATAAGGATAATATAACACGGCTTGCTCATACTGTAAATGGACAAGATATTGTTACCGCGGTCCCCAGTGGAAATAAAACCCTTTTTGTCACCAATCAGACGTTGGCTATTCCATCAATAAAAAGAGTTCAATTTGATAATATAGATCCTGCCGTTTATGATTACCTGATCATTTCCAACAAAGTTCTAATGGTAAATACTGGCAATGGCAATGCTGTTCAGGAATATGCCAATTACAGAGCCTCGATGGAAGGCGGGTCCTATTCCCCACTTGTTGTTGATATAAAGCAACTTTATGATCAATTTAACTATGGTGAATCTTCTCCCTTAGCAATCAGGGAATTCGCAAGGTTTATGTTAGGAAGTGGTGACCCGGAATATTTGCTACTGATAGGAAATGGTTTGAGTGTGGGTTACAGGTATTATAGGAACGGCCCTTATGAGGGATACCATGATTTAGTACCCACACATGGCGAGCCGGGATCTGACATTGCATTAACTGCTAGTTTAGATAGCAGTTTGCCCAATGTCCCGGCTATTCCCACGGGAAGAATTACGGCATCTGCACCGGAACATGTAATCGATTATTTAAACAAGGTAAAGGAAATGGAAGCTACGCCATACAATGAGCTTTGGAGAAAAGATCTTGTACACTTAAGTGGAGGAGCAAATGAAAATGAGCTATTAACCTTTAGGCAATACGTAAATGATTTCCAGCTTATAGCCGAAGACCATTATTTGGGGGGCAGGGTGGTAACCAAAGGTAAAAAATCTAACAATGCAGTAGAGTTAATTAATATTGCCGAAGAAGTAAACAAAGGCGTTGCTTTGATTACGTTCTTTGGTCATTCGGGTACATTATCTACTGACATAGAAATTGGCTATGCTTCGGACGATGGACAAAATTATCGAAACAAGGGAAAATATCCATTCATTCTTGTAAATGGGTGTGATGCAGGAAATATTTTTAGTAATATTTATACTTTTGGCCAGGATTGGATAGCCACTCCAGATAGGGGAGCCGTAGGATTTATTGCACACAGCGCAAAGGGACTTTCCTCCAACCTTAAAAAATATTCTGATCAATTTTATGAAACAGCTTTTGGGGATTCCACTTTTATTAATAAATCGATTGGTGTAATCACTCAGGAGGTAATAATCAAGTACTTAGAAAAATACGGTGCTTCTGGTGCCAACATATCTCAGGTACAACAGATGCTTTTACAGGGCGATCCTGCTATCAAAATTTTTGGCGCAGAAAAGCCTGATTATGAAATCACAGCAGAAAACATAAGTTTGACATCTTTTGATGATAAGAAAATCACCGCACTTTCAGATTCTTTTAATGTGGAGTTCGTGGTTAAAAACTTTGGAAGGACCGTCCATGATTCTTTATATGTGCAGGTGAGGAGAACCTTGGCCAACGATACTTTTTTATATTATGATAGTGTATATTTTCCCGTGTTTTATGCAGATACTTTGAATTTAACGATTCAGAACTTTTCTGAAAACGATAATTTCGGGGAGAATGAATTTGAAATTAGCCTTGATTTTATAAATAGTACTGATGAACTAGACGAAATCAACAATATTGCTACTCTGGAATATTTTATACCTCTTGGTGGAACTACAAATTTGTTGCCTTCGAATTTTGCAATAGTATCAGAGGGCTCACCAGATCTAATAACACAGTCAAATAATGTGTTGGATGATTCCCGGACCTATTTGTTTCAGTTAGACACAACAAAGTCTTATAATAGTCCCGTACTGCAACAACATTCTGTGCAGGCTCAGGCATTGGCTTCCTGGAAACCGCAATTGTTAGAATCTTTGGCAGGAGATAGCATTGTATATTTTTGGCGAACTAAATTTGCCAATCCTAAACCAGGAGAAGATTCTACGTGGTCACAAAGCTCATTTGTTTATATTAAAAATAGTCCTGAAGGTTGGTCCCAATCACACTTTTCCCAATACGAAAACAATGAGATTAAAGGATTAAGTCTCGACGCTTCTGACAGAACAGTGAATTTCCTGGAGAGCACTATTCCTATTGAAGTAATTACTTACGGAATTGATCATCCCGAAAAAAGCAATTTGGATATTGTGGTCAATTTAAATAACTATCCTTTAATTGTAGAAGGCCCTTCATATAAAGTTTGCAGGACAAACGCTATAGGCGCAATTGCTTTTGATCGTTCGTCTTTGGAACCATACCTAATCATCGACAGGGTAAGTTATAATGATCCCATAGGCTGCGGAAGGTCGCCAATGGTAATCAACAATTTTAATTCAAATGAAATCCTAAATACCAAAAGGTTTAATTCTTATATAGATGCCGTTCCCGAAGGGGATTTTGTGCTGCTGTTTACCATAGGTAGCAACGATTTTGAAACCTGGCCGCAGGATGTTAAAGATGCATTTATAAGCGTGGGTGCATCTTCCGGAGTTTATGGTAGTCTTAAAAATGGGGAGCCCTATATTTTGCTGGGCAAAAAAGGAGGTACTGCTTTATCCGAATTAAAAGGAGAAACAACGGATGAAATAAGCATTTCAGAAAGTTTGATTGGGAGATTTAGCAGCGGGGTTTTTGGGTCGCCTAAAATAGGCCCTGCTAAAAGGTGGGATAAATTAATTTCCCAAATTTCTTATTCGCAAAATCCTGCAAATGATTCTTATTCTTATGATGTGATTGGCATCGATCTTCAAAATAAGGAATTTCTTATTTATGAAAACGTAACAGAAGATGAGCTGTCTTTGGAAGATATCGATGCGAACCTTTATCCGTTAATTAAATTGAAGTTGCACATTTCGGACGAAAGTGATCTAACGCCCGTGCAACCAAAAAAATGGATGGTCCTTTACGAACCCGTACCCGAAGGTGTTTTGTTAATGGATCAGGAATATAAAAACACGCTTCCTTCGGTCAAGAAATCCGAAGGCGAAGAAATTCACGTGGGCTATACCTTCCAGAACTTATCTAATAAATCTTTCGAAGATTCTCTGACGGTTGCTTATTCTGTTTTAAATAAGGTGACACGCAATACGGAGGAAAAGAGCATAAAAATTCCCGCACTAGCAGCAAAAGATACGGCACAATTTGTTTTGTCTTTTTCCACTGTCAATAAAAGGGGAGAAAACAATATAAAGGTTTTTGTAAATCCAAGGATAGTCCCTGAGCAGAATTATAACAATAATATGATTGATCTACAGAATTATCTTTTGGTAGAAGGGGACGTTAAAAACCCGACCATTGATGTTGCTTTTGACGGTCAGTATATTATGGACGGGGATATTGTTTCGCCAGAACCTCTTATCACGGTTATTACAAAAGATGGCAGTCCATTTTTGAAGAAAACCGATACTGTCGGAATGGAGATAATGCTCAAACGGCCTTGCGAGAATTGCACCTTTGAAAAAATCAATTTCTCTAGTCCGCGAATCACATGGACTCCGGCAACGGAAGAATCAGATTTTAAAGTTGAATTTAGACCAGAGACTTTGGAAGACGGGATCCATACGCTTAAAGTTCAATCAATGGATGGAAGTGGCAATCTTTCTGGCGCTAAGCCCTATACAATTAATTTTGAGGTCATTAACGAATCTACCATTACTAACTTTTATCCATATCCTAACCCATTTTCGACTAGTACAAGATTTGTTTTTACCCTTACCGGAAAAGATATTCCTGATCAAATCAAGATCCAGATAATGACCGTCACGGGTAAAATTGTTAGAGAAATTACACAAAATGAATTAGGCCCCATAAGTATAGGGAATAATATTTCTGATTTTGCCTGGAATGGAAAAGATGAATATGGGGATCAATTAGCCAACGGGGTTTATTTATACCGCGTTCTTATTGTGAACCATGG
>CAMPJM010000239.1 GCA_946886805.1 uncultured Flammeovirgaceae bacterium
AAATTATACTTCACTGCAGTAGGTGTGGTTCAATGAAAAAAGATTTCCAAAGAACATTACCAATAGGAAATTTTATCAACTTTTTATAATTGGCGATAGGAAACTCTTAAAGCTATTTGCTACGCTTTTATCCTCTATCATTATCAGCTAAACGAATGTCTCGATAATATAAGGGCCCAAAAAGGTTTCCATTGCCGGGTTTTCCGGTCTACAGGTCAGAATTTGACCTTCTATACACAAATTATTAGCTTAAGTCTTAAAGAAACGACTTTGGCTGCCGAAATAAAATTTTGTCATCATTAAATTGATATGGCAAGATGATCCAGAGGTTAATTTATCTTCTAAAGGATTATAGAATAGAGAATATTGAAGCTCTTTCTTCTATTATCAATACTCATAAAGTTGATATAGGATTACAGGAGCTTTTAAAAGAAAAGAATAAATAAATAACAGGTGAATTACCCGTTTTTGTATAGTTATTAAAACACAAGAATGAGTATACAAACATGGTAAATTCCATCTGCCCTACAAGAACAAAATAGAAACAGATGAAAGTGGCTGAAAGAACTTTATATACTCCGGAATTGGAGCATGATTCATGTGGAATAGGATTTATCGCTGATTTAAAGGGCAGGAAGTCCCATAAAATTATAAAGGATGCCCTGACAATGCTCGAAAATATGGAGCACAGAGGAGCCTGTGGCTGTGATCCTGACTCAGGTGACGGTGCTGGCATTCTTTTCCAAATGCCTCATCAGTTTTTTGTAAAGGAATCAAAGAAATTGGGATTCGAACTTCCCGACTTTTCGGATTATGGTGTCGGGGTTGTTTTCTTTCCTTCTAATGAAGAAACAAGGGAAATTTGTAGAAAAATGCTTAATGACTACGCTGCAAAGCTTGGTCTGAAGGTCTTAGGCTATAGGGAGGTTCCTGTAAACAGAGACGGGATTGGCAAAACTGCTTTGGACTCAGAGCCGAAAATTGAACAGGTTTTTGTTGTTCCGGTGAGCGAAGAGTTATTCGAAGAGGGCGCATTGGAAAGAAAGTTATTTGTTCTAAGAAATTATACCTCGCATCAGATTGAACAAAAGCTGCAAGAAGATCACGAATTTTACATTGCCAGCTTTTCAACAAAAGTTATCATTTATAAAGGTCAGTTAAGAACTGTGCAGGTAACGGGTTATTTTCTTGACCTTCAGGATGAGGACATGACCTCGGCACTTGCTTTGGTTCATTCAAGGTTTTCAACCAATACCTTTCCTAAGTGGAAACTTGCGCAGCCGTTCAGGTATATGGCACATAATGGTGAGATCAATACCATTAGAGGCAATGTTAACAAAATGAAATCCAAGGAGGCACTCATGTCTTCTAATCTGTTTACCAATGAAGAATTGGATATGTTGCTTCCGGTTTGTGATGCTTCCAATTCTGATTCGGCAAACCTTGATAGCCTGGTAGAATTATTATCGTTGGGTGGCAGATCACTTCCTCATGTGATGATGATGCTTATCCCCGAAGCATGGCAGGATAACAAAGCAATGAGTGCCACTAAAAAAGCATTTTATAAGTACCATGCTTCTATGATGGAGCCTTGGGACGGCCCGGCTTCTGTTTGCTTTAGTGATGGAAATATTGTGGGGGCAACATTGGATAGAAATGGTTTGCGTCCTTCAAGGTTTTGCGTAACGGACGACGATATTGTAATCCTTGCTTCTGAGGCTGGTTCTTTACCCGTTGATCCTGCAAAGATTGTGTCAAAGGGAAGATTGCAACCAGGGAAAATGATTGTTGCAGATCTTGAAAAAGGCAAACTCTTCATGGATGAGGAGATCAAAGAACAAATTGCCGGTAGTAAGCCCTATGGCGATTGGATAGTTGCCAACAGAATAAAATTAAGAGAATTACCAGCACCGGAAAATGTTCAGGTAGTATTAGACGAAGAAACTTTACTTGAACGTCAGCAGCTTTATGGCTATACTCATGAAGACCTGAAAGTGATTTTGAAGCCGATGGCAGAGAGCAGAACGGAACCGGTGGGTTCTATGGGTGCTGATACTCCTTTGGCAGTATTATCAAAAAGAAGTCAGCATTTATCCTATTACTTTAAGCAGTTATTCGCTCAGGTAACCAATCCTCCAATTGACCCTATCAGAGAGCGAATGGTAATGTCGCTATTTACCAGAATAGGGAATAGTTTAAATATACTTTCAGAAACCCCTGAGCATTGTAAACAAATACATATTTCTCAGCCGGTTCTTACGCTTAAAATGTTTAAAAAGCTGAAGAATCAGGAAGTTTTCGGCTATAGATGCCAAATACTTCAGGCGAAATTTAGTGCAAAAGGAGAGCCTGGAGATTTAGAGAATGGGGTGAAGGCACTTTGCCGATCAGCCGAACAAGCGGTAAAATTGGGGTATAATGTATTGGTTATATCAGATAGGATAACCGATAAGCAATATGCACCAATACCTACCTTATTGGCAACTGCGGCGGTTCAGCATCATCTTATCGCAAAGAGGTTAAGAACAAAAACAGGGATAATTGTAGAAGCAGGAGATGCTTGGGAGACCCATCATTTTGCTACCCTTGTTGGATATGGCGCAAGTGCTGTGTACCCTTACCTGGCTTTTGAATCTCTGATTTCTTTAAAGAATGAAGGAAAGCTTTCTGAAAATCTTGACATAGAACAAGCCATTGATAATTATATATATGCTATAGGTTATGGTTTGTTAAAAATCATGTCCAAAATGGGTATATCTACTTTACAATCTTACCAGGGCAGCCAGATTTTCGAGGCACTTGGAATTAGTAAAGATGTAATCGATAAATGCTTTACTGGTACGATTTCCCGTATTGAAGGAATATCTTTCGATGGAATTGCCAAAGAGGTGCTTTGCCGTCATCAGGTTGCCTTTAAATATGACAAAGATAAAGGCAAAAGACTGGACATGGGAGGCTTTTATCAGTGGAAAAGAACAGGGGAATTTCATTTGTTAAATCCTGATACTATCCATTTACTGCAGCATTCTACAAGAAGGAATGACTACAGCCTCTATAAAAAATATGCCAATTTTATTAACGATCAAACCAAAAACGCTTGTACACTAAGAGGTTTGTTCGAATTTAAAGAAAGAAAATCCATTTCTTTGGATGAGGTAGAACCTAAGGAAGCAATTTTGAAGCGTTTTGCCACAGGTGCAATGTCTTTCGGCTCTATTTCTCATGAAGCACATACCACCCTTGCTATTGCCATGAACCGCATTGGTGCTAAAAGCAATAGCGGTGAAGGTGGAGAAGATGATATCCGATATGAGAAAAAGGAGAACGGCGACTGGGAACGGTCAGCAATCAAGCAAGTAGCTTCAGGAAGATTTGGTGTAAGTAGCTATTATCTGGCAAATGCAGATGAGCTACAAATAAAAGTTGCGCAAGGTGCAAAACCTGGTGAAGGTGGCCAGCTACCAGGTCATAAAGTTGATGATTGGATAGGTCGTGTAAGAAATTCTACTCCGGGGGTAGGCCTGATTTCTCCGCCTCCTCATCATGATATTTATTCTATCGAAGATCTTTCGCAATTGATCTTTGATCTAAAAAATGCCAATCGCAATGCAAGAATTAACGTAAAGCTCGTTTCTGAGGCTGGTGTCGGCACTATTGCTGCAGGTGTAGCCAAGGCAAAAGCGGATGTGATTCTAATAGCAGGTTGCGACGGAGGAACAGGAGCTTCGCCAATTAGCTCAATAAGACATGCAGGCGTGCCTTGGGAGTTAGGAGTTGCCGAAGCACATCAGACCCTAGTAAAGAATAACCTAAGAAGCAGAGTAACCTTACAAACTGACGGTATGCTGCGAACTGGCCGTGATATAGCCATTGCGGCTTTATTGGGCGCAGAGGAATGGGGCGTTTCCACCGCTGCATTAATTGTAGAAGGATGTATAATGATGCGGAAGTGTCACTTAAATACTTGCCCTGTGGGAATTGCAACACAAAATCCTGAATTGCGAGCATTGTTTTCGGGTGAGGTGGATCATGTAGTAAATCTGTTTAATTTTCTTGCTGAGGATTTGAGAGAGGTAATGGCTGAATTAGGTTATCGTACTGTGAACGAGATGATTGGTCAGGCTGATATTTTAAAAGTAAGGGACGAAAAAGACCATTGGAAGCTTAAAACTCTTGATTTGAGTCCTATTATTGCAAGGCAACCGGCATCTTCAGACGTTGGCTTATACAAGCAAATGGAACAGGATCATGAAATGGGCGAGGTCTTGGATTGGAAATTGATTGAAGCGGCAGAAAACACATTAAAAACCGGAGAGCCTGTAAAATCTTCATTTGATATAGTGAATACCAACAGAGCTACCGGTACAATGCTTTCTTACGAAATTTCTACAAAATATAAAAAAGAAGGCATGCCAGCTGGCACTATGGATTTTAAATTTAGAGGGTCTGCCGGACAAAGCTTTGGTGCATTTGCCGCCCCCGGATTACGACTTGAGTTAGAAGGTGAGGCTAATGATTATTTTGGAAAAGGACTTTCGGGAGGCGAATTAGCGGTATATCCTGATAGAGCATCCAGATTTAAAGCCTCTGAAAATATTATCATTGGGAATGTTGCCCTATATGGTGCGACAGGAGGAGCTGCCTATATCAACGGGTTGGCGGGAGAAAGATTTGCTGTTAGGAATTCTGGCGCAACAGCAGTGGTGGAAGGAGTAGGGGATCATGGATGTGAGTACATGACAGGTGGAATTGTCGCCGTGTTGGGAGAAACAGGTAAAAACTTCGCCGCAGGAATGAGCGGAGGAATAGCTTACATATTTGATGAGCGACAGGAGTTTGAGTCTAATTGTAATCCAGCTTCTGTGGACTTAGATCCTTTGGATACTGATGATGTTCTTCTTCTCCAACAATTGATTAAGGATCATATAAAAAATACCAATAGTTCGCTTGCTCAGGAAATACTGGATAACTGGGAGAGAAGCCTTGCCAAATTTATAAAGGTGATGCCGAAGGAATACAAAGCAGTATTGGTAAAAAAGAAAAGCCAGCAGATGGTAAATGTTTAAAAGAGAATGAATTATGGGAAAGCCTAGTGGATTTTTAGAATTCGATAGAAAATTGCCAGGAACTAGAAAGCCTGAAGAAAGAATCAACGATTTTAGGGAATTATATATTGACGAAGGGGATAAACTTGCAAATGAACAAGCTGCAAGATGTATGGACTGCGGAGTGCCGTTTTGCCACAATGGCTGTCCCTTAGGAAATAACATTCCTGATTTTAATGATGCCGTTTATCGGGAGGATTGGGGCTTGGCAGTAGAAATACTTGCCGCCACAAATAATTTTCCTGAATTTACCGGAAGAATTTGCCCTGCTCCGTGCGAAAGTTCCTGTGTGCTGGGCATTAACAAGCCTCCGGTGACAATAGAGTTCATTGAAAAGTCTATTGCTGAAAAAGGGTTTGAATTGGGATTGATAAAACCAAATATCCCTCAAAACAGAACGGGAAAAAAAGTTGCAGTTATTGGCTCTGGACCTGCGGGGATGGCAGCAGCAGCACAGCTCAATAAAGCTGGCCATACTGTTACGCTTTATGAAAAAGACAAACATATTGGCGGTCTGCTGCGATATGGTATTCCTGACTTTAAGCTCGAAAAGTGGGTGATAGAAAGAAGAGTAGAGGTGATGAAAAAAGAAGGAATAACTTTTATTACCAATACCAATGTGGGAAAGGATATCACGGCCGAAGAGTTAAAAGCAAATAATGATGCCATTGTTATAAGTACGGGTGCGGGAGTTCCAAGAGATATGCAAATACCTGGAAGAGCTTTGAAAGGGGTGCATTTTGCGATGGATTTTCTTACACAGCAAAATAGGGAGAATGGAAATGAAGCCAGGGAGTGGGATAATAGGATCTCTGCTACAGGAAAAAATGTAATAGTAATAGGTGGTGGCGATACGGGATCAGATTGTGTTGGTACTTCTATAAGACAAAAAGCAAAAACCGTAAATCAAATTGAATTATTAGGGCAACCTCCTTTAAATAGAACAGAAGATAATCCATGGCCGCAATGGCCTTTGATTATGCGGACTTCTTCTTCTCATGAAGAAGGCTGTGAAAGAGACTGGTCTATAATGACGAAATCTTTTGTAGGTGACAACCGTGGAAATCTAAGTGCGATTCGAATAGTGCGAATTGAGTGGGTTCCGTCTAAGGATGGTGGAAGGCCAGGTTTTGTTGAAATTCCTGGAACAGAACAGGAGCTTCCATGCGAACTTGCATTATTGGCGATAGGCTTCGTTGGGCCCCAACAAAATGGGTTGCTACAGGATCTTAACCTCGAGTTTGATGAAAGGGGAAATGTGAAGTGTAAAGATTATCAAACAAGTGATGAAAAAGTGTTCGCAGCTGGAGATGCCAGAAGAGGCCAATCTTTGGTAGTGTGGGCTATTTCGGAAGGTCGTGAAACAGCCAGAAAGGTTGATGAGTATTTGATGGGAGT
>CAMPJM010000240.1 GCA_946886805.1 uncultured Flammeovirgaceae bacterium
AATAGTGTCTCCTGATAAAAGATTTCCAAACTCCAACGGCACCAGCTTCATTTCATAATTTTCCTTTTCCACTACCAAATAGTAACCTTCGTTCTTAAATTCTTCCCAAACCAGTCTTCCTTCCAAATCTGTCATGAAATTTCGAATGTGGGATTTACCTGCATATTGTTTTACCGTCGCTCCTGGAATGCCCTTTTTGGTGTCTTCATCAATAACAGTGGCATCCACTATCACAGGCTCCAACACCCCATAAGCAGGGATCTTTATGAACGGGTTTGCTTTTTCTAAAGGATTAGCGATCAGGAGATCGGCAACCATCCCGCTTCGGATATTATTATCTGCTAAAATGGTGTAGGAATATCCTTCAGTGGCCGGGAAAGAAAAGTCTCCTTTATCATCAGCTTTAAATTCCAAAACCTCTGCATTGCGGTCATTTATGATGTAAACATTGGCATTGCTCAATGGCTTGTTGCCTTCAACATCATACACATGGCCATGCATCGTCAGTATCACGGGGAGATCCTTATCAAGGATCACATCCAACACAATGCTGTCGTTTTTAGCATCAATAGATTTTACCACCAACTCATGACCTTTATACGAAGGATGGGTGATTTTCAAAAGGTAATCTTTTCCTGAATGTGCATGGAACAAAACTTCACCATCCATACTGCTAAAAACATTTTGCTGGTACGAATCCTGATAGGTGAGGGTAAGACTTGCCAAAGCTATAGCTTTTTCAGTTTCTTTATCCTTCACTTTTACCTTTACGAATAAAGGTACGCTTATCGGGTATAATTTTAGCTGAAGCGGGGCAGTAAGGTTCGCATCTCTCAATAAATAATTGTTAAGACTGCCTCTTTCTCCCACACCTTCTGCCAAGATTGTATAAGTTTCCCCAATTTTGCCGTTGAATTTAAATTTACCATCAGCTCCGGTGATGGTTTCATATTCAGCACCTGTTGTTTCGTTCCTGATATAAACCTGAACTTGCTCAAGAATTTCTGAAGTATTCCCTTCTATGGCAATGCCAGTTACAAGAGCTTCTCTGTTTTTTATCGCTTCTAAACTTAAAACCACCTGAATGGTATCAGAGTGATTTTGTGTTTGGCTGATCAACACCTGGCCTGCTGTGGCAAAATCAATCTTACTGCCTTCCACATAATATTCTGTGTCGGCTTTTACAAGAAGCAGCTTTTCTCCCATTGTATTTGCGTAAAAAGTCTGCTTTACAGTATCCTCAACAGAAAGTTTTATCATTCCCCGGGGTATTACCTCACCAGTTTCCTTGTCTTGTAGCCTAACATTTAAATACACCAGGTTTAAAGGCTTTCGCTTTTGAAAATGAGTATCCTTAATTTGTAGACCTATGGTATCATTTTTATCCCCAACAGTTACATCAATTAGACTTGTGCCCTCATGATTCTTCTCCCCTATTATTTGAAACTGTTCACCCGGAAAACCTTTAAAATTGAACATCCCCGATTTGCCAGTTTGGACAGTTTCCACTTCCCAGGTTTTACTATCCATGATATACACTGTTACACTATCCACAGCCCTACTTGTCACCTCATCGACCACATTTCCAATAACGGTGAATAGCTTTGGTTTCCGTTTCGTTAAAAGCAAATCTATTTTAAGCGTATCACCAATCTTACTATCGGCAGGTATTTCCAGAGCCAGGAAGTTCTCTTCATAATCCTTTTCCAGGCCTCGAATCTCATATTTACCGCCTGCAGAAGTCCTTAAAAAAACTTCACCTGAAATTTGCGTTTGTTCTTGCTGAATTAAATTGCCGGATTCCGATAATGCTACCATGGTCAATTTTACCGGCTTTTGTGACGCTTTATCCAATATTTTTACCTGAAGCGTGACTGGCGGAGGAAATCCCCAAATTCCTAATCTAAGCGTGTCTTTTAAGTTATCTATCGCCAAATAAGGATACAGTCCACTCCTAATGTCTTTGTCAACAAGCACCGTTATTTCTTGTCCATTTCCACCCGAAAACTGAAAATCACCCTCGGCATCAGAAAGCAATGAATGAGATTCGCCTGTATGATTGTTTATAATATATATGAAAGCATTGCTTACTTTTTGACCGGTATTCTTATCAAACACATGCCCTGTTATTTCCTTGAACTTGTTTTGATTTTCAATTATTATTTCGCTGATTCTTGCCGGGGAAAGTGTTCTATTTCTCAAATCAGGACTTAAGGCGGTTAGTTTTGTCAGTTCGTTAACGGGTAAAATTATTCGCTTATTTGCCTCAGCATCCGGCCCTTTGATTTCTATATCCTCCACCATTCCACTGAATTCCTCATCATCGCCGACGATATCATAAACCTCGCCCGCCCTGCCACCAAATTGAAAGTCTCCACGCTTGTCTGTCAATTGAATTTTGCTTTCACCTGTTTTTTCATTTACAATAAAAACCGTCGCTCCTTCAGATTGCATTTTGGCTCCGTTCAGGTACATGCTCCCTTTCATTGTAATTTGTCCTGGAAGCTGTTTTTCTAAATACACGTTTAAATTTACACTGTCATCATTGTTTTTAAATTCCTCTAAGGACAAAGTTTGATTTTTATACCCTACATGACTGATTTCAAGCACATAATTAAATTCTCTTTTTACCTTTAAATTCGCTGTTCCCGAGATATCGGTCTTCACCATTAGTTCGGGGACTTCATTTCTTTGAAGGAGCACTTGAGCTAAAGGAACTGCTTTACCAGATTTTTTATCAGCGACTTTTACAGCAACATAAGCAAACTTAGATTTATCGAAAAGTTTAATATTTATTGGGAGGCCAAAATGTCTTTCGGTTATTGTAACTTGTTTAATCGTTCCTTTCTTTTGATCTTTTTCAGCTAAAATTGAAAATACTTCCCCCTCTTTTCCACGAAAAGAAAATTCACCATTGGAGTTAGCAACTATCACCTTTTCTTCTTTGGTGGTTTCGTTTATCAGATAAATTTTGGTTGCTGCCACTCCATTCCCTGAAATATTGTCTGTGGCAAGACCTCTAATGATTTTCAATTCTAGTTTTTCAAGCAGAAAAGCCAATTCTATTGTATCGGATAGAAGATCTCCTTTGGTACTGGCGTTTAAAACTGCCTCTTTATAGCCTAAAACATCACTTTTAATCTGAAATTCTTTGCCTTTCTCAACATTGATCACTAACTCTCCATTAGGATTTGTATAGTCTAACAAACGAATAGTGTCTTCACTAAATAGCTTCACCACACCAAAAGAAATGCTCTCCCTTGATATTTGATCGTTCATTTTGATCTTTAAAGCCAACGGGTTTATTTTCTCGGTTCTTTTCTGAATCTTGATTGAAAGTAAAATATTTTCGTTTGTCCCCCTTGCAGGATCCTCGACAATGAAATCATTTCCAACTGTGCGATTTTCACCGAATTCTGCGAAGGTTCTGTAGGTGTTGCCAACGATGCCTTCGAATTCAAATGCTCCATATTTGTCGGATTTTAACTTGGTTTTTTCACCAGTCTGCGCATTTACAATAAAGACCGTTGCATCCGGCAGCTCCGTAAATTTAACAACGTCTACAACAAGGCCGTTTAGCTCGACTGTTTTGGACTGCAGTTTTTCCAGGACAACAGCAACCTTAAGTGTATCGGAAAAACCTTCTTCCGGAATTTCTATGCTTTTCTCTATAGAAGCATAACCACTTGAAGCAACCTCTAGGGTATATGCGCTTCCGCTATTACCCCCAAAAGCAACCTTCCCCGAAAAAGAAGTTTGATCCTGTGAAATGACGCTTCCATTTTTCTTTAATTTTACTGTTGCTAATTTTACCGCTTCACCGCTAGCTTCGTCCCGAACATCAACTTCGATTTCAACTGAAGTTGGAAGCCGCCATATTTCAATTTTCGTCACATCTTTAAGGCCGTCAACTGCCTTCATAGACAAAATACCGCTTCGACCTGCATTTTCAGCAAGAATGGTATAATTGTGGTCTTTTATTGCCTGAAAAGTAAATTTTCCTTTTTTCTCTGAACCTATTGAAAAATCAATACCCGTCTCTTCGTCAATGATGTAAATGCTCGCACCCTCAACAGGTGATTGCTTGATCTTATCGACAATTATTCCGTTTAGAACAATCAATTCCTGGTTCGTAAATAGTTTATTCTGAAAGAGATAAATATCGTCATTTCCATAGCCGTTAGGCCTGTTTGATGTCAAAGCTCCTTTATTTTCTCCACGCCAGGCGAGGCTAAAATCATCATAGGAGCTGTTTAAAGGATAGCCAATATTTTCAACCTGAAGCTGGCCATTTTTATAAAGTTCTACCTGGTAAATATCTAAACCTCCCAAACCTGCATGGCCATCAGAACTAAAATAAAGCACCTGCTTGTGCAAGTATGGAAACAGTTCATTGCCCTCGGTGTTTAACTGGCTGCCCATGTTTTCTGGTTTGGTCCAGCTGCCATTTTCCATTACGCTTCTGTAAATATCCGCACCGCCATAGCCCCCGGTCATTTCCGATGAAAAATAGAGCGTGTCCCCATCCTCACTCATTGCCGGATGAAAAACAGAGTATTCCTTGTGGTTGAATGGAAACGGCTGAATATTTTGCCAGCTTTTATCTTTACTTTCTCTTTCTGCTGTAAATAAGCCTAATAATCTCTCCCCCTTGGCTGTTTTCTCCTGTAGGCTACGAGTGAAAATCATTTTATTACCTCCGTCGTAGAGAGATAGGGGACCTTCATGATACTTTGAATTGATTGCTTTATTAACAAGCTTTGGTTTTGATGGATTTCCCTCGTCGCTTAAATCAGATTGATATACATCATAAAAGTTGTTTTGACTCCATGAGTTCACATATTTAATAGGTGTTGCTTTCTCACGATTTGAAAGAAATATCAACAAACTATCATCAAAAACAGGAGAAAAATCGTTTCCTTCAGAATTTATGATCAAGCCTTTTAGATTATATAAAGCGGAGTCTTCATAAAAACTTTCCATCTGCTCTATGCCCACCAGGTTATTGATAGCCCGAATGTCCTTCTGAGTTCTGGTATATTGCACCAGCCATTTTTTAGCTTTCTGATGCTTCCCATTCGTCATCAATACTTGTGCAAAATAAAGCTGATCAAGAGGCTGGGCATATTCGTTGTCTTCTATTGCAGCTCTGAACCATTTTTCTGCCTCCTGATAATTATTTAATTTTTTATATGCTCTGGCTATTTTGATTTTCGCATATCCATTCTCGGGTTCCTTCTCTAAAACCTCTTTATATAAATCAATCGCCGAAAGAAAAGCATAATCATCAAAATAGGCATCGGCACGAGTGACCGTCTCATCGAAATTAGTAAATATGTTGCCTTGTTGGGAATGTGCAAGTTGAGTCCCCAAAGTCAAAAAGAAAATTATTAAGAATACAAATTTGATTTTTGCTTTTATCATTTTATACATTAGAAATAACGGGGAGAGTAAGACCTGTTCTTTGAAAAGGTGAAATTATAGCTTAACATAAATTCATGGGTTCCGGAATTCCAGCCTGAAATCTTTGAAGCAACAGGAAAATCATAAGCATACCCGAATCTGAACTGATCCGTTGCCTGTAATTCCAATAGCGCACCCAATGAATTGAAGGATCTGTAGGAAAGGCCGACCCAAACCACCTCTCTTATCAATAAGTTAGCATTTAAATCTACCGACAAAGGTGATCCATCATTTGCTTTGATTAATACATTGGGCTTTAGCTTCAGGTCTCTGTTCAAATCAAAAACGTATCCTGAAGTAAAGAAATAATGCCTTACCAAATTTATTGATGATGCATTCTCACCGCTTTCAACTTTATTGGCAATTAGCTGAGGTACGGAAAATCCAGCATAGAATTTTGACGTTTTATAATAAATCCCCGTTCCGAAGTTTAACAAAATTTTCGATACATCATCTTGTCCAAAAGCTACATCATTAGTAATATGTGTCTCACTATAGCGAATAGAATATTGGTTAAAAGAAGCTTGTAGCCCAGCCGCTATTACACCTTTTCTTAGTGGAATTTTATAAGCATAAGCAAAAGTCCCCGAAAGATGATTCGTTACGCCAATTTTGTCCCTCATAAGAATCATTCCTAAACCCACATGTTCGTTTCTGACGGGAGAATGTGCCGTAAAAGTTTGTGTAGAAGGCGCTCCCTCTACGCCCACCCATTGGTGATGGGATATGGCCGTCAAGGATAACGATTCATGACTTCCCGCATAAGCTGGATTTAATGCCATTCCATTAAACATATACTGAGAATACATAGGTTGCTGCTGACTATAAGCCAAAGAAGGTAAGAGTCCCGTAAATAAAACTGCTAATAACCGAATGATTTTATTTTTCATTTATCTTTTGATAATAACAAATCCTTTTTCTGCTGATTTTCCATCGCCAAAATTGATCATATAGAAATAGGTACCGTCCGGAAGTTCATTGCTCCCTATTTTAAGGCCGCTGTTGGCCTCTCCTCTCCATACTCTGGAAGCATTATC
>CAMPJM010000241.1 GCA_946886805.1 uncultured Flammeovirgaceae bacterium
CTTTAAGACTTTGGCTTCGATATGAAAAATAATTTCCTCGCCTAGGTTTTTGGTGAGATCTCCCACTCTTTCAATTTTTCTGATGATGGACAAAAGCGGAATTATTACTTTTGCTTTTTCAGGGCTAGCCTTGATTGTTGCAATAGCATATTTGGTGGCTTTTTTGTTTTTTTTGTTTAAGAAATCGTCTTTTTTGAAAATTTTCCTGGCAAGCTTAGTGTCTTCATTTAGCAAAGCTTCATGAATATCTTCTAACATGGTAATTGCTTTATCATACATTTCAATTACCTTAAAGTTCTTCAGGTCGTCAGGGTTTATTTGTTCTCCAATATCTTTTACGTATTTTGCGATCCCCTCTGCGTGGTCGCCGATCCTTTCCAGATCATGATTTATTTTTAATGAGGCTAATATGAACCGCAAATCGATGGCTACCGGAGCATATAAGGCCAAAATGTTTTCACAATCTTTATCAATTTTCAGTTCAAGACCATTTATTCTTTTGTCATTGGCTATAATCTCATCGGCAAGATCCAAATCATTTTCCACAACCGCTTCGCGGCTTTTTTCCAATTGAGTCTTTACCAGATTTGTCATTTCCAATAAATCCTGCTTCAATTGGTCTAATTCTATTTCTAAATTTGACATATTCTTCCTGTAATTATTTGAAAATTAAATCAACCAAATCTGCCTGTTATATAATTTTGTGTCCTCTCATTTTTAGGATTAGTAAATATCTTCTTTGTGTCATCCATCTCGACGAGTTCACCCATGTAGAAAAATGCCGTTTTATCGCTAATTCTGGATGCTTGTTGCATGTTATGCGTCACAATTATGATTGTATACTTTTCCTTTAACTCATTTATCAATTCTTCAATTTTGGCTGTTGAAATCGGGTCAAGTGCCGATGCAGGTTCATCCATTAAAATAATGGTAGGCTCTACAGCCAGGGTTCTGGCAATACACAGCCTTTGTTGCTGGCCTCCCGATAAAGAAAGTGCAGATTTTTTTAAATCATCTTTCACTTCTTCCCAAAGGGCAGACTGTCTCAGTGATTTTTCTACCGTTTCTTCGAGAATGGCTTTGTCGTTTATTCCCTGAATTCTCAAACCGTAGGCTACATTTTCAAAAATTGATTTTGGAAATGGATTAGGTTTTTGAAAAACCATTCCTACTTTTTTTCGAAGTTCTTCAACCCTAATTTCTTTGCTGTAAATATCAACTCCGTCAATGCTTATTTCACCCTCTTTTCTAAAACCTTCAATATAGTCATTCATTCGGTTAAATAATCGTAGGAATGTTGATTTTCCACAACCGGAAGGACCTATAAAAGCCATTACCGTATTGGGGTCGATGCCTAAATCGATGTCAATCAACACATGTTTAGAACCGTAGTAAGCATTTACGTTTTTTGCCTTTAATTTTTTCATTGTTCTAGTTCTGCTAGTATTTAACTTTTTTCTGCCACCTGTGTCTCATGTAAACTGCTATTCCGTTCAAAAGAAAAGTTATTGCCAGCAATACAATTATTGCCGCCGCTGCGTTCACTGAAAAAGCCTCCTGGGGCCTTGTGACCCAGTTGAAAATCTGAATTGGAAGCACCGTAAATTCATCCAACGGATTTTCTGCAACATAGGGGACATAGGCCAATGCACCAATTACAATTAACGGTGCCGTTTCTCCAACGGCTCTGGAAAGCGCTAGGATTATACCAGTCATAATACCGCCAAAAGAGGCTGGAAGCGTCTGATGTTGTATGGTTTGTAATTTAGTAGCACCCATTGCAAATGAAGCTTCCCTGATTGATTTTGGCACTGCTTTTAATGCTTCTCTGGTAGCAACAATTATAATGGGCAGGATAAGTAAAGCAAGTGTAAAAGCTCCGGCAAGTAGACTGTTTCCCATATTTAAGGTTCTTACGAAAATCTCAAGTCCTAATAATCCATAAATAATTGAAGGAACTCCTGCCAAATTTGCAATATTCACTTCTAAAAGAATACTAAACCTGTTTTTCTTAGCAATTTCCTCCAGATAAATTCCTGCGGCTACTCCCAAAGGTATTGAAATTATAGCTGTAAGCCCTAGAATCCACGCAGTACCCGTCCAGGCAGTTAAAATCCCAGCCCTGCTTGCACGTCTGGAAGGCAGATTGGTTAAGAAGTCCCAATCGATTCTTTGTACGCCTTTTATGAGAATATCCACTAAAAATATTGCCAGAACCAGCAATACCGCAACAGTGCAGAAAATACCAAAGTATTTAAATGCATCATCTTTGATTCTGTTTACTATGGTACTAGTCATATTTCTCCTGATATTTTTTTCGTATCCAAAAACTTATGGTATTCAATATGAAGGTTAAAATAAACAGTGTAATTCCTGCGGCAAAAATAGTTTTATATTCTATTGAACCATGAGGCACATCGCCAAGGCTTACCTGGACGATATAGGCGGTTATTGTTTCCACTGAATCCCGGGGATCAAAAGTAAGGATTGGTTGTTGCCCTGCAGCAACAGCCACAATCATAGTTTCTCCGATAGCCCTACCAATAGCCAAAATTATTGAAACGATTATGCCCGAAGAGGCTGATGGAATTGTCACTTTCATGGAAGTTTGCAAGCGGGTAGAGCCCATTCCATAAGCGGCTTCTCGCAATGATTTCGGTATAGCATATAAGGCATCTTCACTTAAAGAAGAGATCATAGGAATTATCATTATTCCCATTACCAATCCTGCAGATAAAGCGTTGAAACCTCCCAGGCCGGGTATAAAAGTTTGTAAAAACGGGGTTACGACTGTGAGGGCAAAATATCCATAAACAACAGTAGGAACAGCCGCTAAAACTTCTAATAAGGGTTTTATAGTTGTGCGGTACCGATTAGGCGCATATTCACTGATGTATATTGCTATGGTGAGGCCCACAGGAATGGCCACTAAAATGGCTATAAGACTTGTAAGAAAAGTTCCGGCGAGGAGGGGAAGAATCCCGAAATGTTTTTGCGTAAAGAGGGGAGTCCATTGCGTATCGGTGAGGAAATCAACTATAGATACGACCTTAAAAAACCCTACCGACTCGGAGAACAGTACCCAAATGATTCCTACCGTTACCAAAACAGTAAGGATTCCACTGAGAGCAAAGGCTTTTTTGGCGATGCTTTCTTTTATATTCAATTTATGAAATATTCAGGGTAAATAATCATTCATTTAAAAAAGGTTGAGAATCACGTGGAAATTTAAAATTTATAACCCCGTTTGTTGAATCGCATGTGCCAAATTGAAATCATCTGAAACTAATGCGGCGGCGGCCATTGAAAGAAGGGGTAAAACGTCCTGGTTTCAACGGTTTTTATTCAATACGAGGTTTTTGTAAAATTTCAAATCTTGCTTTATGATTTCAACCACACTAAGCAGTTTAAGACATACAACCTAAAGTAAAGACATTTGTCTTAAACTTTGACATTATTTTTCCGATTTTGTTGAGTCCGGAAGGTGCGTTTCTTTGAACTTTTCAAATTTACTTATTTGCTCCTGATACTCTTCTTCGGTCATTGCTATATAGCCCACGTCCTGTACCAGCTCATCTGCTACATCGAGATAGAAATCCACGAAGGCAACTACAGCCGGTTTTTGAACAGCTTTGCTACTTACATAAATATAAACAGGCCTGGAAAGTGGGGCATAAGAGCCATTTTTTATTGTTTCAAATGAGGGAAGAACAGGCCCATTTCCATTGTCAACTCCTATCAATTTTAGCTTATCCTTATTTTCTTCATAATATGCCAAACCAAAAAATCCTAGTGCATTTTTATCGTTTGTAATCCCCTGAACCAATACATTATCATCTTCACTTGCAGTATAGTCACCTCTGCTGGAGCCACTTTGCCCTACAACAGCCTCAGTGAAATAATCGTAAGTTCCCGACGCAACACCTGGGCCATAGAGGTGAAGTTCTTTGTCAGGCCATTCCGGACGGATCTGGTTCCATCTTGTGATATTTCCTTGTGCAGAAGGTTCCCATATTTTCTTTAATTCCTCTACGGTAATATTTTCTATCCAGTCATTTTCCTTGTTTACCAATACTGCCAATCCATCAAAAGCGACTGGCAGACCAATGAACGCCATATTGTTATCTTTTGCTGAAGCGGCTTCGTCTTCTTTTATTTCCCTTGAGGCATCATTAATATCAATTTCCCCTCTTCCAAATTTTTGGAAACCTCCTCCGGTTCCTGAAACACCAACTGTAACCCTTACATCAGGCTGTTCTATTCTAAACTCTTCAGCAATGGCTTCAGTAATGGGATAAACTGTGCTGGAGCCATCGACATGAACATCACCGGACAAGTTTCCGGAGTCACCTTCAGCATTTTTGTTGTTTTGTCCACAACCTGACAAACCCATCGCTAAAACTGCTATTGAAAAAAAAACTTTGAATGATCGCATTTTCTACTTTGATAAGTGAGAATTAAATAAAACTTTGGCAAAACTAAAGTAAAATAAACCATCTGTTTGACTTCCAATGTTATCAAAATGTTAAGAAATTAATAACATAGTGTTAATACTCTCAAAATGAAGCTGAAATGAAATTAAGAAGCTGCAATTTTACATAGAAAGAAGTCATACGCATTAATTATGTTTTAAAATGACACGGCAGCAAATAATATATAAGGATCTTAAAATGGAGCATTTGAGGGAAACTCTCCAGATTATGACCCATTCAGTTATAATTCAGGTTCAAAAGAGCAAACAATCATTGTTTAAAAAAGATACAGACCTGGCACTGGAAGTAGTGAGCAACTCAAAGAGAATAAAAATTCTCAAACTTAAGATAGATTATGACTGCAAAAATTTTCTTGCCCTTTATAATCCTGTGGCAGTCGATCTCAGGTTTATTTTATCATCAATTAAAATCAGTGAAAGCTTAGATAGAATTTCAAATCATACCAAAAAGATCTGTATGGCCTTAGAAAGAAATTCTACAGAACTCAATGTTCAGATCCTCAAGGCTTTTAACATTCATATAATGTTTGATGGTGCTATTCAGATGCTCTACAATATGCAGGAGGCTATGGATAATGAAAACCCCGATCAGGCTGGGGAAACTTTTAAAAAAGATTTACACCTCAATAAGATTAACCGGGAAGCAGATACATTGGCTTTCAAGTACATCATGGAAGATCCTGAAAATACTAAGATCATTATTTCCTTGTTAGAGATTATCCATAAGGTAGAGCGGATTGGTGATGAAGTTAAAAATATTAGTGAAAGGCTAATTTTTTATTATGAAGCTAAAGTACTCAGGCATTCTTCCTTTTATAAAGGTACGCAAGACGAATAGGTTGTACTTTTCTTATTGAACAGCTTCTTTTACTTCTGAGGGCATATTGCTTCCCCAATAAGAATTGTAATCTTCGGCAGTCTTTGCTTTATTCACAGGTTTGATGCCCGGAGCGGCTTGTTCCAGCGCCGTCACCAATGCTTCATAGGGTCGGTATCCTACAATTAACACACCTTTCCCCCCTGGTACTCTAATTGTAAGAGCCGGGAAGCGACTAATTTGATGATACCTCGCCTTTTGTAGATCTTCCCGAAATTTCTCTATTCCAGCTTCTTCTTTCAAATCCTTGGAAAATTGTTGAAAATCAAAAATTCCTGGCAATTGTTCCGATAGTTCTCTTCCGATAGTAAGCAGTACTTCCTGTTTGCTGATGTCCCTTCCCTCTATCATCACCGCTTCCCGCGTTCTTCTCAAGAAGACTTCGGAGGCATCGGCTGATTGCAATTCAGCACATTTTACTGCTATGCATGCGGGGTAAGATGACTCAGGTGGATTTTCAAACCAGATGCGGTTGTTGATAGGCATGCCGGAAATGTGCTGCGCTTCCATCCAAACGGGACCCATTTGAATAGGTTTTTCAACCGTATTCATAGGGTCAATAAAACTTTCCCAATTTGGCAAAAGGCCACCCATTCGGTACCTCCAGGCCAATATGCCACCATATTCGTATCGCAATCTGCGCCATTGGGGCTCAAATGCCCAACTCCAACAACAAAGTGGATCGGTATAGTATTCAATCTCTACCCGATCCACATTTTTTTCCCCATTAACGTTTATCATAAAGTGAAAACACGAACTTATGCTTTTTGTTTCTGCTTCTGCTTGCTGGCAACTTCAGGAGAATACTTGCTCCATTGATTTTCCCCTTTTGGGACTTTTGGAACTATTTCTTCTGTTTTTATTTTGCTTACTTTTTTTGTGAGTTTTTCAGCACCTTCTACAGTTTGATCCGTTCCCGTAGGTTTCACATCAACCAAGCCATTGGTTTTCATTACATGACTGATTGGATCTTCAATATATTGCCACGTTTCTCCTAGTCCCGGGCTTTTTCCTTCATTCCAGGGACCTCTCACACTTTCACCATTTGACATATTAAAGTAGGTGTTGGAATAACGAGGGTCTCCCTGCATTACTCCCGGCGG
>CAMPJM010000242.1 GCA_946886805.1 uncultured Flammeovirgaceae bacterium
AATAAATATGGCTCAAAATAAATTTACTACTATTAAACTTTCGTATTTTCTTTTCATTCCTATGGTGCTGCTTTTCGGAGCTTGCGACAAAAACAACAACTTCAATATATTTTCCATTGAGGATGACAAAAACTTAGGCTTGCAGGTAAAACAAGAGATAGAAAGTAATCCACAGGAATATCCTATTTTGTCTGAAGAGGAATACCCTGAAGCATACACTTACCTAAATAATATAGTCGATAAAATTCTTGTCTCAGAAGATATTGGGTATAAGGAGGAGTTTGCCTGGGAGGTAAAAATAATAGATGATGATGTTTTAAATGCCTTTGCAGTTCCTGGCGGGTATATTTACGTTTATACCGGTTTAATTGAATATTTGGAAAAGGAAGACGATCTGGCTGGAGTTTTAGCGCACGAGATAGCCCACGTGGATCAACGCCATAGCACTCAGCAGTTACAAAAGCAGTATGGCATACAAATGTTACTTAGTATTGCGCTTGGTGACAATCCTGGGCAGCTTGAAGAAATTGCTGGTGCCTTGGCAGGAAACCTTGCCACTTTACGATTTAGTAGAGACGATGAAAGTGAAGCAGATGAGTTTTCCGTTCGTTATCTTGAAGAAACAGATTACCAGTGTAATGCTGCATTTTCGTTTTTCGAAAAGATTTTGGAAAATCAGGAAGCCGGCGGTACACCTACTTTTTTAAGTACCCACCCTGACCCGGAAGATAGGATTGCTGATATAAATGCCACTGCTGAAGAAATCGGTTGTGATATGACGCCTCTAGATCCTACCTCGTATGAGGATTTTAAAAATAGTCTACCTTAGTTAGTAATTATCACAAAGCGATGACATCCCTATCTTGGATTTATACTGGACAGTTAGAATCTTCTGTTCCGTTCGACAAAATAGGGATGTCATCACATATTTTATTACAGTTTTTCTGTGGCTTAAATAGTTAAAACAACCCATAACAAGCCATTCCCCGTACGGGGAACCTGCGAAAAACAGCAATTCGACTACGCCAAAGGCATGGCTATGCCAAAGTTGAATTTACGCAGGTTGCAGCTATGGAAGGGCCTGTGTAGATTTGGCTTTAGCCGAATCACTACGAGAGGATAACCCAGAAAAACACAAAGGTTCCCTCAGAAATATCGCTTGATTCTCTTCCGCCCGCTGCTTCAATTTTTTTTCAGTCTTTTGCTTTTTACAAATTCCTAAATAACGCTCCAAGACTCAAACCAACTACAGAACAGAATTTGCCTTATTCTCCAAAATTAAAAAACTGGCATCCGGCACAAAAAGTTCGTGAGCCATCTCATCACTTATAGAGTTTGAAAACTTAAAAATTCTATTATCTTTACCAATCAAAGAACGATAAGACTCATTATTTGGGGCTTATCGTTCCTTAAAAGGTAAAAAAATGGCAGACAGCGTATACATATCAGAAAATCTCAATAAGACTCAAATAGAGTTCTTAAAATTATTGGATGATTATGAAATACAATTCTTTAAGTTTTCAGATATCGAAAAAAAAATCGAACAAAAATTTGAAAACTTGAATGAGGTATTAGAGAACCTGGTACACAAACAATTGCTAACCCGAGTGGAAAAAGGAAAATTTTGTCGTCCCAATTTCCGGGATGAGTTTGTAATTGGAACATTTGTGACTGAAGATGGTGCTATTGCTTACTGGTCTGCACTTAACCTCCATGGATTAACAGAGCAATTTTCTAACACTGTATTTGTTCAAACCACTCATAAAAAAAACGACAAAACGATTCTAGGAACTCATTACAAATTTGTAAAAATAGCTTCTTATAAAAAGGCAGGTATAACATCGAATGGATATGGCAGTTTCCGGTATCCGATTACTGATGTCGAAAAAACCATAGTCGATTGTTTTGATCAACCTCAATATTCTGGCGGCTATGCTGAATTAATTAGGGCAATTAAACAAGCTGAGCTAGAAGCTGAGAAATTAATCATTTACTGTAAAGCAATAAAAAATATTGCTGTTACGAAGCGTATTGGCTTCTTAGTCGATTTGTTTGAGCGAAGTACTTTAACCTCGTTTATAGACTTTGCTAAAAAAGAAGTAAACAATAAATACAATTTACTTGACCCGCAAGGGTCGGAAGAAGGGGAATTTGTTTCTAAATGGAAATTACGTCTCAATATAAGCAAGGACGAATTGGTTGATATTTCCAATAAACAATACTAATGATACTCAAAAAAGAAATAGAGAAAAAAGCCATAGATTATGGAGTATCACGAAGTACTGTCGATAAGGATTGGGTATTAGGTCATTTTATTGACGCGATATTTTCGATCGAGAAATGTCGTGAAGAACTGGTCTTTAAGGGAGGAACTTGCCTTAGGAAGTGTTATATACATAATTATCGATTTTCCGAGGATTTAGATTTTACTGCTATCCACCCTAATTTTGTACTAGATGATCAGCTTCTTACGCAAATAGTAGATATCGTCAATAGCCGGACTGAGATACCACTACATATTGAAAAACTTTCAGTCTTAAAACATAAGGACAAAACTACCGGTTACGCGGCCATAATCAAGTTTTGGGGTGCTGATCATGCAAGAGATCAGGCTCCTCCTGCTCCTGAGAGATGGACAACATCTATTAAAATAGAAATTATTCAATATGAGAAGGTGATGTTTCCCGCCGTCAATCGACCAGTATATCATGATTATTCGGATGGGTTATCCACCGCGACCAAAGAAATCCCTTGCTACGATATTAAAGAAGTATTGTCTGAGAAAGTCAGGGCACTCATACAGCGCTCTTATACCGCTCCCAGGGATTATTTTGATATATGGTATCTATCACACAACTTTAGAGACCTCGACTGGAAAGAAATAACAGCAGCGTTCTATGAAAAATGAAGTTTAAGGGAATTGAATTTACCGGTATTGATCAACTCATTAATGGTAAAAGTGAACGTGCGGTTAAACTTGCCTGGAAAAATAGTTTAGGACATCAGATTCCTACTAGTGATCTTCCCGATTTTGAATCAGTGCGCGAGGAGCTGAAATTATTATTTAATAAATACTTTGCTATTATATAATGGCATTTAACGAAAACTATAGGGTTTATAAGTATGGATCTGTGAGGACACAAGACTACGGGCGACGGTGGCCTCAATTAACTACTCATCCGTCCGACAGCTCATTTCTGAAATTGCCAAATAATTAAAGTATACTTCTTCTTCAATAATACAGCGGTCGGACGGGTATTACGCGCCGTTCAATGCCTCCGCTTTTCATCTTTCATCTTGCTGCTAACAGCTAAAAGCTAATAACTAATAGCTAACAGCTACCCCACCAAGCCCCGAATCTCCACCATTTCGTTCACGTCAGCCTGATAATCAATTCCCTCTACATTAAATCCGAATAAATTAAAAAAGTCATTCCTATAACCCTCCAAATCGCCTATCTCTTCAAGATTTTCCGTTGTCACTTTTGACCACAATGCTGCAACTTGCTCCTGCACATCTTCACGCATTTCCAAATCATCTATTCTAATTCTTCCCTCAGCATCAGTTGGCACTTCCCCTGCTGCAAATAAGCGGCCTTTGAATAAACGGTAAATTTGTTCTATACATCCTTCATGGATATTTTTCTCTTTCATTATTTTATAAAGCAAAGAAATATATAACGGAATTACCGGAATAGCTGAACTAGCCTGGGTTACCAATGCTTTGTTTACAGAAACATAAGCCTTGCCATTGATATCTTTTAATTTTTTAGAAATCTCAAATGCCGTCGATTCCAGATGATTCTTGGCTCTGCCTATTGTTCCTTTTCTATACACTGCTTCTGTAAGGGCAGGCCCTATATACGAGTAGGCGACAGAAATAGCACCCTGTGAAAGTAGGCCTTCTGATTTCAATGCATCTATCCACATCGACCAATCCTCACCTCCCATTACAGCAACAGTGTTTTCAATATCTTCCTGGGTACATGGTTCTATCGTTATATCTGAAACAACTCCCGTGTGGAAATTCACTGTCTTATTTGTGAAGGTTTGTCCAATTGGCTTCAATACTGAATTATGTACAGTTCCCGTTTCCGGATGAACTCTTCGGGGAGAAGCAAGGCTATAAATAACCAAATCAACTTGCCCTAAATCTGATTTGATCAAATCAATGGTCTTCTCTTTTATTTCTTTGGAAAAGGCATCACCATTAATACTCTTTGCATATAAACCCGCTTTATGTGCTTCATTTTCAAACGCAGCAGTATTATACCATCCAGGTGAGCCAGGTTTTCCGGGTGCGGGAGGTTTTTCAAAATATACCCCTATTGTAGCAGCGTTTGATCCGAAAGCGCTGCTAATTCTCGAAGCTAATCCAAATCCGGTAGAAGCCCCTATTACCAATACCTTTTTGGGTCCATCAACTTGTCCTTTTGACTTCACATAGTTAATCTGGTTTGCGACATTTTTTTCGCATCCCAATGGGTGCGAAGTCAGACAAATAAATCCGCGTACTCTTGGCTCAATAATCATTCAACGATAGTTATGTAATTGTCATAATAGAATAAAAGACTACAAAGATTGTTATTTTTTTTTACATGTACACTTCGCTAGTTCCTTTTTGATAATTTTGATCAAAAATATCTACTTTTGCACTCTACTTTGCGAATTTCTAACCCCATAAAATTTTCGGAGTAAAAAAATTTGGCTTTGAACCCTATTATTTAACTTAATCATGAAAAATTCAGAAATCAATTTCAATATTGAATTAGACGATCAGAATGTACCGGAGAAAATATTCTGGAATGCCACTGATAAGGATGACGATGGACTTTCTGAAACAAAATCTATTAGTATATCATTATGGGATCATTTCCATAAAAATACTATGCGGATAGACCTTTGGACGAAAGACATGCCACTTGATGAAATGAAAAGGTTTTATATAGATATGTTAGGCGGCTTATCACAAAGTTTGCTGAGTGCAACAGGGGATGAATTTATGGCTTCCGAAATAGATAACCTTTGCAATAAATTAGTAGAACACCTAAAAAAGGAAAATCAGGAAAAAAAATAACAGCTCCTGCCCTTCTTTTTTTAAAATTATTTTTTTTAATAGCATATATCATATAATATCCTTATTTTGAGTCATGCAAACGTTTGAAAAGTAAAAGCTTTCAATTTCAACCACTCATTATTTAAATTATATGAAGCAAAATTTACAAGTCTGTATCTTTACAACCATCGTCTTATTCTGTATTCCTTTTTTTAATGCTAATGCGCAAAACAAAACTGTAATTTCTGGTAAAATTACAGATGCCAACACAGAAGAACCATTGGTTGGTGTAAATGTGGTAGTAAAAGGTAAGGTAATTGGTACAGTCTCCAATGTTACCGGAAATTTCCATCTTGAAACCAATGAACCTCCTCCCTTTACCTTAGGTGTGTCAATGATCGGATATCAGCCCATAGAGGTTGAAATTACAGATGCAAGCACCACAGGGTTGGAGATACGAATGGAAGAACAAACCATGTTAGGCCGCGAGGTGGTAGTTTCTGCTTCCAGGGTGCAGGAAAACATTTTAGAATCTCCTGTTACCATTGAGAAGTTAGATATCATCGGTATCCAACAGGCACCCGCACCGGATTTTTACGATGCATTGGCACATGTAAAAGGTGTACAGGTCTTATCTAGTAGTCTGAATTTCTCCGCAATTAATACCCGGGGATTTGCTTCGGTAGCCAATACCAGATTTGTGCAGCTAATAGATGGAATGGATAATTCTGCTCCCCTCTTGAACTTCCCGACTGGGAATTTGGTGGGAATTTCAGAATTGGATGTTGAAAGCATAGAGCTGGTGCCTGGGGCGGCGTCTGCCTTGTATGGACCTAACGCATTCAACGGAATACTACTCATGAATAGCAAGAGTCCGTTTGAATACCAGGGATTAAGCGCACAGGTTAAAGCCGGCGTAACCTCTTCTGAGGCCGGAGGTACACACCCATTGTATGCTTTTTCAGCAAGATATGCCAAGGCCTTCAACAATAAGTTTGCCTTTAAAGTAAACTTCTCCATCATGGATGCAGAAGATTGGGTGGGCAATGACTACCGAACTGACAGGAACAGGCCGGAATCTGAATTTGATTTAAGTGACGAACCTGATTTTGACGGACTAAATCTTTATGGAGATGAAACAAGAATACCAATTCCATTAGGAGGCCCTTACGGCACTTTAGAGCTTCGTAGAACAGGAATTCCTGAAGAAGATCTTGTAGATGATTATAGTGCACGAAGTCTCAAAGGCGATGTAGCCTTACATTACAGGATTACCGATAACTTAGAGGCAATTTACAACTACCGGTACGGCGGAGGAAATTCTATCTATCATGGAAATGAAAAATATGCCTTGAGAAATCTTTCCCAACAATTTCATAAAATCG
>CAMPJM010000243.1 GCA_946886805.1 uncultured Flammeovirgaceae bacterium
GCAAAATCATAGCACAAATAGCAATGGCACCTGAAATAAAAATAAACCAAAGACTGTTCGAAGTTTGCGATGGGGAAGCAACAGTTACAAAATATGCTATTGCTATTCCTATCAGTGCTGCCACTATCACCAACCAATTCCATTGCTTAATTTCCTTCGCAACCAGAACCGATGAAATTACAATTAAACCGAAAAAAAAAGACCAGATAGAAATGGGGTAGTGCTCCAGAAGAAATAAGATAACTCTTGCCAAAGAAATTATGCTCACTAAAATGCCCGAAAACAGCACAATTAGAAAAGTGCCATTTACATGTGCCCAAAACTCCTTGATTTTAAATTTAGACAATAAGCTAATTGCGGCAGCATCAATTTTAGATATTGAATTTAACAATTCTTCATAAATACCTGTTATAAAAGCTATTGTCCCACCAGATACCCCAGGAACAACATCTGCAGCTCCCATGCATAATCCTTTTAAAAAAAGAATCATGTATTTCTTTGTTTCGTTCATTTTATCTAATTATTCAAGACCGAATTCGCCACCTTTTCCACTAAAACAATTTTGTCCGAACAATAAGATTTGTCGGAAATTTATGTTCCCTATGAAATGAGTAGTCAATTATAAAAACTATGATTAAACTTTTTCCAGGTTTAGGAAATGATCGAAAGTATCGCCTCTTAATCCCAATCTAATTGTTTCCAAAGGAATTACCTCATTGGGAGCTATATTTCCTAAGTTGACATTTGCTCCTAAAAGTTTGATAAACCAAACTTGTTGAGATTTCTGAGGAGCTTCCCAGATTATTTTTTCGAAAGGGATTTTCGTCAATATTTCTTCTACAAGGCCCGACCTCACTTCTCCACTAGCTCTAAATAAGCCTACATTGCCGCCTTCTCTGGCTTCTCCTATCACTTTCCAGGCTCCAGCGTCCAATTCAGCTTGCATCAATTTTATCCATTTATAAGGAGGGATAATTTTCTCGGCATCTTTCGACCCTACTTCAGAAAGTACGGTGACTTGTTCTGCCAATTTGCTGATGTAGGAACACTTAACATCATGCTCCAATTCTATTGATCCATCAGATACCTCTGCAAAGGTCATTTCATATTTGTCCAAAACCCTCCGGTAATCATCAAACTGGTCGCGAACAACAAAAGCTTCAAATAAAGTTCCGCCAAAATAAGTTGGAATGCCAGCATCACGGAACAGCTTCAATTTTTCTTTTAAACAAGGCGTTACGTAAGATGTAGCCCAACCCAATTTCACGATATCAATATATTGTGCGCTTACACTTAAAAAGTCTTCAACTTCACGCAGGCTTAAACCCTTGTCCATTGCCATTGTATATCCGCTCTGCCTTGGTTTGATTGTCCTTTCCGGAATGTCTTTTAAAATATAATTCATATGATTGTTAAGGGGGTTTTCCACGGTTGCTCCTTCTCAAATTTTAAATTTTGAAAAAAACAGCCGTGGAATTAAGAATTTTCTTTTCTGTATTGATCTATAATTTTAAATAAAGCCTTTTGAGTTTCTAACCTTGGAAAAAAGTCAAAAAGCATATGATGATTTTCGAAGTTCAAAATTAATGCATTTTCTAAATATTTAAAGGCTTCTTTGTATTTACCTGCGGCTATAAGATAGGCTGTAGCACGATAATATAACTCAGAAGCCTCTGGAAGTTCTTCTATGCCATTAAATATTAGCTCTATAGCTTTTTCAAAATGGCCTTGTTCGTATGGAATAAAAGACCAATCCAGCCAAATATTGATATTTGACGGATCCAGGGAACATGCTTCTTCATAAGCATCAAGGCTGGAAAGGATATTTCCGGTCTTAAATTCTGCCTCGGCCACAGCCTGCCAATAAAAGTGATTTTCAGGATCTAATTTTAATGCCTTATTTAAAAAGTGGATAGATTCAAACCATTTGTCCTGCTTATTTAAGCAAATACCAATTCCAAATAAGGCCTCATCGTACATAGTATCAAGCTTTACGGCTTTTCTATAATATTTTATAGCCAATTCGTATTGCTCTATCTTTTCATAAACAGCCCCGAGACAAAAATAGATTTCCGCACTTGGGCCTTCCTGTTCCAAAGTAAGTTTATATGAATTTAAAGCCTCCTGAAACTTTTCCAGCTCCATATACGAATTCCCCATATTAAAATGGGCAGACGCAAATTCCTCGTCAATAAGAATGGCATATTCATAGGCGTGAATTGCATCCTCATATTTCTCCAACTTGTTGTATACAATTCCTAGATTATACCAGGCAAAATGAGAATATGGATCGGCGTCTATAAATTTTTTGTAATAAGATATGCTACTTTCCAGCTCCCCGATAGTATCCAGGCAATAAGCTAATTCATAAAGAGCACTCTCATTATTCAAATTGAGTTCTATTGCCTGCTTATAGGCTGCAATAGCATCCTCGAATTGGGTCAAACTCTGGTAGGTAAGCCCTATGTGGTAATAGATTTCATCTTTATCTTCGGTAAGGGGCAAGGCACTTTCATAAGCTTCAATTGCATCTTTATAGTTTCCTGTAAGAGAAAGTATATTTGCCTTTAGCAGCAGAATTTCAACATCATTTGGCTGCAGATTGGATGCCTTTTCCAAATAAAGCATGGCTTCGTCGTACTCCTCCACATTGATGAGGATTTGCGCTTTGTCAAGCAAAAGGTCTATCGAGAAAGGGTATTGATCAATAGCCATATTGCATATCTTCAATGCCTTGTTCAATTTACCCGCATTCATGTAATGGTCAATGATAAAAATAAAATCATCCAGCTCAAAAAAACTAAATTTCTTATTTTTGATATACTCATCAAATCTTTTGATCAGCTCCTTTTCATCCTCTCTTTTATAATCTCTAGCCATATGAATTTTATATCATTTAGGGACAATAAACATTCCTAAGGTAACGAATTGATAAGTAATATTGTAATCCGAATATAAAATATTTAAATCAAATATCAGGTTCAGAAATAAAATCTTCCTTTTTATTAGCGACACCGCACACCCAATTGAGGGAATCTTCAAGAGAACGATATTTATGGTTTAAAATTTCATACGATTTACCATTGTCATATCGCGACTTGGTGAATGAAAGTCGCGTTGTTTCCCTTGTTACCAAAGTCGACTTTCCTGCCAATATTCCTCTTAAATTTTCAAATACCCAACCAATCCATGCCAGCGGCAAGTTCAGCCTAATGAAGGGCGGTCTCTTATTCAGTTTTATCGCCACTTGTTTAAACAACTTTTTATAACTCAAGCTCCCGGCATTTACTATAAATCGCTCGCCTTTTATCTCGTTATCTACAAGTTTCATTATTATTTCCCCTACATCCCGAATATCCACATAGTTGATGTTCCCCGATGGATAGAAAGGAAATTCCCTTTTAACGAAATTCAAAAGCTTTGTACTGCTTCTTTCCCAACCATACGGAGCCAGAATAACCGAGGGATTAATAATTTTAACATTCAGCCCTTCACTACCTGCCCGCCAAACTTCCAGCTCACCCAAATATTTGCTTTTGGCATATTTGGTATTCAGACTGGAATTTTCCCATTTTGTGTTTTCTTTTACTATGGTATTCTTTTTATTTCTTCCTATCGCAGCAATCGAGCTTACATGAATAAAATTATAAGTATTAGAGGCAAGGCAGGCATTCACCAGGTTTTTTGTTCCTTCAACATTTGTTTTAAAAAGAGCCTCTTTATCCTTGTCATGAAAGGACACAAATCCAGCGCAATGTATTACGGTATTAATTTCTAAAAGAAGCATTTCAAGCCCTATCACATCGAATAGATCCCCTTCTATTATTTTGTCCGAAGCAATGTCCTTTAAAAGCCGTAAATCACTGGTTTTCCTTACCATCCCTTTAAAGGATATGCCGGCCTTGTCCAGGGTATTACATATATAACTTCCGAGCAGGCCATTGGCTCCGGTAACCAGTATCATAATTTACAATTTATAAGGTATTATTTTTTAGATCAAGCTCAATCGCCTTTTTAAAATATTTGTGAGATACAGCCTTTTTTATCACTAAAGCATGCTTCATATTATGACAATCACTACCCATGAAACTAACCATATTTTGTTTGATCATCTTTTTAGCTACCTTTTTAGCTGCACTGGAATAATAACCCTCTATAGCGTTAATATTGCATTGGAATAATAAATTCCTTTCGGCAAGCTGTTCCAAAACCTTGAAGTTCGCCTGTACATACATATATCTTTCCGGATGAGCCAATACCGGTTGCAAACCTATGGAATTTATTTTAAATATAGCCTCTTTTAGAAAAACCGGTTCATTAATAAAAGAGGTCTCGAACAACAAATAATTTTTCCCGAACACCATCAATTTTTCAGGAGTATCAAGCAAAGCAAGAAATGATTCGTCTAGATAATATTCGGCTGCTGCCTCAACTTCTATATCCAGGTTAGCTTTAACGATTGCCTCTTTTAAACCAGATAGCTTTTCCAAAATAATCTCTTTGGTATTTGGATAAAACTCAGCCATCACGTGAGGAGTCGTAATTATTTTTTTGTACCCGATGCTTTTTAGTACCCGCAGGACCTCAATTGCTTCATCAAAAGTTTCTACGCCATCATCTATTCCCGGAAGAAGGTGTGAATGAATATCAACTTCTAGTGGATAAACAGAAATTGTTTTGGGTTTTCTATCGAATAAATCTATCACAAAAGTAGGGTTTGTTTAATCAGCTTCGTTTTAACCCGCGGTGCTAACTAAATCCGGATCATTCATTGGAAAATCTATTCCGATTACTAATGAATAATCCGGGTTAAAATTATGGGCAGATCCGGAATTTAAAATATATTTCTGCTTCTGTCAGCAAAAATTCCGCCAAATCCATATTATAATCAAAGGTTTCCACAAATGACAAAACATTGGATTTTTAGGTTCATCTATGGGTATACCCCGATCAATTATTAAAATATCCTTTTATAGCTGAAAACGAACTTTTTTGTTTTGTGGTTTCTTCATAGTAATGATTTCCATAGCCATACCCGTATCCGTACCCCTGGCCATGGCTTAGCGAATTCAATACCAAAGCAAGATTATTGAATTTATTGATAGTGACTAATTTATTGATACTTTTTAAAAATGCTTTTTTAGAATAATCTGCCCGCACCACATAAACCGACAAATCTGATTTTCGCATGACGAGAATCCCGTCGGTTACCAATCCAACCGGGGGGGTATCGAGAATAATTACATCGTAAACCTTCTTTAAAGCATCGAGCAAAATGTCTAATTCGTCATTTAAAATTAATTCGCTGGGATTGGGGGGTGTAGGACCTGAAGGAATATAGTCTAATCCCGAGATTGAGGTTTTTCGGATGCACTCTGATACGGTATGCCGCTCAATTAAGATGGTACTCACGCCCTTTGTGGAATTTTCCTGAGAAAAAGCCTGATGAATTTTAGGCTTACGCATATCCATATCCACTATTATAACTTTTTGCTTTGACAAAGCGATAATAGCACCCAAATTAACAGAAATAAAGGTTTTCCCTTCTCCACTCACTGTAGACGTAACTGCAACCACTCTTTGATCTTTCTTTTTGCTCATAAAATCCATATTTGTCCTGATAGAGCGAAGGGATTCACTCATAGCAGATTTAGGATTTTTATCTATAACAAGTTTCGAGACTTTCATTTTTTCTCCATCGTAATAGGGAACAACACCTAAAACTGGGGCTTTACTCAAACCCTCCAATTCATGAAGGCTGCTGATCTTATTATGCAACAAATAACCGATTCCTAGGAATAACAAGGATAGAATAATTCCCGATACGGCGCCGATACCATAGACTATAAGCACGTTTGGATAGATCGGATCATTGGGCAAGGTTGCAGAAGATAATATTTTAAAGTCGGTAACGGTACCTGCCCTAGCAATTTCAAACTCCGCCTTGCTTTGCATTAAAGAAAGTAAAAATTCTTCATAGAGGGAAAAATTTCTTTTAACTTTGGTAAACTCCGTACTTTTTGAAGGCAGTGTTTCAAAACTCTTTTGCAATATATTCGCTCTGTGCTCCAATCTATTTAGCTCCCGAATGGCAGAAGCCTTGTGCCTGGCAATATTCTCTTCAATACTTTTGCCGATTTGATCTATTGTTTGATTCATTCGGGCAACGGCGTAGGTATTTTCTTTGTAAGAAGACAACAATATGGCCCTGTCGTTTATCAGCGTATTGAATTCTTCAATTTCTTCATTGATGATTTCCGCACCGGGAGTTTCTACAGGCATTCTTACCAACAAGGTTTGGTCTTTACCAAGGCTATTTTCAAGGCTGCTCAGGTATTCTATTTCGTTTTTTACAGCCACCCTTTGGGAATCTATTTCCTCCATCATCGTGATGGCTCTTCCCATATCATCTTT
>CAMPJM010000244.1 GCA_946886805.1 uncultured Flammeovirgaceae bacterium
GTATGTTGTATGATGGATCCATAGCTTCGAAATGCATTTTCATTGATTTCACCGGACGCTTTCGATGCATTTTCGAAATTATTTTTGATCCTATACGAAGGATTCTGGAAAATACTATTGTCACGAAAAAAGGCTGTAAATGCTGTTTTGCTTTTATCGCTCCAATAGTGATCAAAAGTACTTCTTACCCGCAAGGCTTGTATTTTACGCTTGGTAAAGGTGTGCATGCTCGGATAATCCCGGCTATAAAAGCTCGCACTGTCTATACTCCCTGTCATCTCGGCTTCGTAATCAACCAAAGAAACCGCTGTCGTAAGCTTGTCCCTTTTGCCAATTTCCAAATCGCCTTTGAGTGTCAGAGCAAGCTTGTTAAAATCACTGTGCTCCCGGAAGCCATTATTGCGATTGGCATAATAGCCTCCCAGATAAAGACCCAGTTTCCCAAATTTTTTGCCGGCTTCGAAATCACTTCTCTTGTAACCGAGGTTGTCCCCCTGAATGGAAATATTGGCAATAGGCGAAGCAGTCGCACTTTTGGTAATAAAGTTGATAGAGCCACCAATTGCTTCACTACCATAGATGGAAGAAGCTGGTCCTTTAATTACTTCTATTGTCTTTACAGCCCCCATATTTATTTCTGTGAGGGCATTATGATTGAATACGCCCGTGGGACGGATAGGAACGCCGTCCTCTAAATATAGAAACAGACTTTTTAAAGAGATTGGCTGCCGTATGCTCATGCTGTGCTGTTCATTACCCAAATTGACCATGAAAACACCACTTACCTTATTGATTACCTGCTCCAGACTTGCTGCTTTTGTTTCTTCAATCTCTCTGGGTGAAAGTTTGCTTACGGCCATAGGAATATCTGTCCGTCGTTGGCTTTCCCTACTTGCCGAAACGATCAATTGGTTCAGTTCTACCAGATTCTGCTTTAAAAACACCCTTATTTCTTCCTCTCCGGGAGCGATAGTTTTGGTGTCGTAACCGATAAAAGAAAAAGTAAGCGGGTGAGGCATTGCAGTGGTCAATTCGAAAAAACCCAGTTCGTTGGTGATAGTGCCGATGCCTGTGCCATCAACCATCACGTGCACCCCGGGGAGCGGTTCTTGAGATTCTGTATCCATCACTATTCCGGATACCATTTCCTGCGCACAGACCGCAGAGCCTAATCCGCTCCCAAGTAAGATTAGGAAAAGTATATTGAGAAAATATATTTTCATTTTTGAAAGAATTTAGCTGATAAAATAGAAGATGCGGTTTTAGGAATGTTTTCTAAAATCGTCATTGCAAAGCATATCCTTCAACCCGGATTATTCATTAGGAATAGATTCGCTAATGCATACTTCGGGTTTAATGTCTCTTTGGGAAACATTTGAGGAGAGCATAATCAGTTATACGCTCTCGGAAATTCTTCACGTTTTTAGCTTGAAGCTTTAAGCCTGTGGTGGGTGGAAAATAGCTCCTGAGTAACTGGAGAAAAGATGTGTCTGGTATTGTGCTATTTCCTGTTTCTTAAAAAAATCAGGAAATAAGGTAAAATCAGCAATTGGTTCACAGAAAGTTTCTAGGAATTGTTTGGTTGGGGTTTGGTCATCCTGTGACTGGGTTTGATCATGCGCCTCTTTCATTTTCTGCATCAGTACGCACTTCCCGTTGCATTGGAGTTGAGGCTCATCCCTGTTGATGCACAATACTTTAGAGATATATTCCTGATTTAATTTGAAATCTAAATACACAAATGGCATCATCAGCGATTTGATCAACATCAAAAAGGCTAAAAGTCCTATGCTTATTTGTACAGTTCTTTTCAATTTCAAATTTTTCACAGCGACCAAAAGTAACTCAGAGGTTGATAATTTAAAACTCTATTGATCAACACTGTAAATCTACCTCATTAAATTTTACTTTTTGATGATATCCATAATATTTCGAGATGATTTTAATCATATTTTTTTGGCAGCAAATTTTGGCTATCCGCTTGTACTAGCGGCCAGGCAACCGCCTGCAGGCTTGTAAAATGATCGTATTCACCATAAAGGTGTCCATTGCTGGCAAAAACATACTTCACATCAAATCGCTCACATTCGGAATATTTTTTCGCTTGCTGCATTCCTTTCAAGGGATCTTCATCTTCTTTCTTAGCTTCCAGAACTGCCACAGGTAAAGGCTTTGGGATGTCTCCAACTTGAATACACAGCAGGTAATCCGTTCTGCCACTTCCCTTTTTTCTTCGGCCCTTTGGGCCGGTGGGTTCTACAGGAGCAGGCGTTTCGCATTTCAACCATTTGATATCATCGTACCCCTTTTTCTTAAGAACAGGATCGATTAAATGATATTTGGTTTCTTGTTCGTTCATTCCCATGGCTATTCTTTTATGGCTGTTAAAATTTCAACCGTTTTGAACCAATAGAAGAAGGAAGATTTATCAGGCTGTTTTTTTAACCTGTTCAGGAAATTCCAATCCTGATCTTCAATCGTCAAATTTTTAATATCCTGACCTTCATAATATACAATCGGGGTAAGATCATTCACCCTGATTTTTGCTGCCAGGTAAGCAATTTTTGCAGATGCTGGTACCGCATCATCAATCCTAAAATTTCCGGCCATTAAAAACCCAGTACCAAAAGCTATGATCCCTTTTTGCAATTCTTTGAATTTTACCTTTTCGTCATCAGTGCCTCGATCACGCTTAGCCAGGATGATGCAAGTTTCGATCATGTCTTTTAAAACCATATCCTGGGTGAGTTCGACTTCCGGATTTCCGTTTTTCCGGTAAGCGATTTCATGCTTGGCAAATACTTGAAAACTGGCCGCCACCACTTCCATGTTTTGAATGTTCTCGAAGAGTTTACTCAGATCGAAGAGCTGTTTGCATATCTCCATGGAGAACGGTTGTTTATCTTTACCCTTGAAATAAGGTATACCGATGGTGTTTGGAGCAAATGCAGTGAGTTTATCTCCAGTAATTGAATCAATGGTTGGCAAGGAGACCATGGTCTGTTTTTCTGTTTCAATCCATTTGGTATTTACAGGCATTTCAATCAACTCAGGATAGATCGAATCTTCGATAAGAACATCTAATAGAATGGTACCAGAACCTTGTCTGCCAGAATCAAATTTGAACTTGTAGTGCGCTTTTGGTACTCCCGGTTTGTAGCTCCGATGTTCGTCCAGTTCAACACCAGTGAAATGGGAAGAGTCGACAACCTTTTGTAATATCTTTTCCAGTACTTTTCGATCAGTTTTGCTGATAATGTCGATATCAATGGAGAATCTATTTCCTTCCTCTAATAAAAGTACCAAACTGGTACCTCCTTTAAAAACAAAATCGAGTCCATTGCTTTTCAACCGCTCCAGTAAATGCAATGCATAAATCATCTTTTCCAAAATGATTTTGTCAATACGCCTGTGGTCTTTTTGTTTCTTAAATCCCTCTAACCACTGATTTGTAAAACAATGTTCCTTAATCATTCTATGATATCTTTTACAAGGTGATACATGTGGTTGGTCATAAACTGCTTGATGTCCCGTTCTCTTTCCCTTCGTTTTGCATAGCTGAAGAGTTTGGTGAAATTGATGGCATAGTTGCTAATGGCATTTTCGTAGATGTGCATCAATTCAGAGCCTTGCAGGTAATAGAAAAGCCTTTCTTCTGCAAAGAGGTCCACAAGGATCTTCTCTAGTAACGGAGTGTAGAACTTTACTTTTTTCTCCGTTCTTCTGCCAATAGGGGAACGCGTAATCAATTTTTTAATAATCACCGGATAGTCGCTTTCAGCGATATAAAAATCGATGGCTTTATCGTCAGGGTTTAGGTAAATCTCATTTCTTGATGAATCTTTCAGTTCATAGTAAAGAGACTCTATGAATTCCTTCTCAATCTCGATATGAATTATTTTTCTGCTGGCTTGGTGTTGTGAAAACTCATTAAGCCATTCCGTTTCCCAAATGCAGTGTTTGGCATCTTCAAATTTGTCTGTGATTCGCTTTGCAAGCTTAATAATCGCTGGTGATATTTCCGGCTTGTACTTGGGTTTGTATGAAATAACATAGAGGCCTCTCTTGAGCGCTCTAATGATGTTTTTGTTTTTGAGGTCATAGATTCTCCACCCGAAAGTTCCCTCTTTCAGATCAGGTTCAAAATAGCGATAGAATTCAAAGAGGTTTTCTCGGGTAAAATACTCTCGATCCTTAAATTCTTCAATCAACCTATTATCTATGATCTTTGGCATTCAATTCCAATTTTTACCAAAACTACAAAATTCTGGCGAATATTGGAAATCAAAAATTTGCCAGTAAATTAGATTACTGGCAAATTTTTGATTTTAATCCTGCTGAAAGTGGTCAGTCGGGAGACTTTAGCTCTTTTGGTTCTTAGGCTGGGGTTTGCGCGCTGGCAAAAACCAAATGTGCTTAAAATGTGCGGTGGGTTTTCGATTCTCGCATGGCATACAACACTATAATCAATACACTCACCATTTTTACCAGCCAAATATCAAATTTTGGTCCGGTTACCATCATAAAGCTTTCAATATGAAGCAGTCCCCAGAGACTTGTTAAAAGATAATATAGCCCCTGTATCATTGCTATAATGGCCACTTTTTTCATATTGCTTTTGCTACTTTAACAGCTGCTATGCTACGTATTCAAGTAATCTTGTTTCATTTTTCCTTTCCGTTTTTTCCCAAGCTGCTCCTGTCCCTTTCTTTATTATTTTGTCTCCAAAAGGATAGCCACCCTTTACCAGTTTCCAGTAAATGGCTAAATAGATACTGATGGATCTTTCCAACAGCCACAAAGGCGCATAAAAGGGTGTGTGAACTGGAAAGTATTTTCCTGCTTCTCTTTTTCGGGCCTTCCATGCCTTATGGATTGCATAAATTGATAATGAAATGGTTAGTAAGCCCAACGATTTTCGTTTTCCCGTCAAGCCTAAAAGTAGATGCAGAGGCAGGAGAGAAAGAAACAATGCTGTTTTTCCTTTCATGACGAAATCTTCATAGGCTTCTCTTGGTCTTTGTTCCAACCATTTGTTAAAGGTTGGTGGTTTCCGTAAAATAAAAAAGTCGTTGGAATAGTAAATGCTTGCACCATAATTATGAAGGTGTTTGATCAATTCCTCGTTGTCAAACAAAACATCGCCATCGAATGGCCCTGCTGCTTCAAATACGCTTTTTAAAAAACTAAAAGTACCTGGGAAATCCCCATCAGGCAGAAACGCCCTATTTAAAAGAATGCGTGCTGCGTCTAATCGTGTCCAAAAAGGGAGGGGGTGAAAATAATTCTGCGGCCTTACTACATCAAATTTCTCCAGAGTTTCTAAAGTGTTTATGATATCAGAGGCATTATAGCGAACATCATCATCCGCTAAAATGATTTTTTCATGCTTAGCTTGCGGAACGGCTGTCATTATGCCATTTACCTTCCCGTTAAGATACGTGAATTTCGGATCAACTTTAATATGTCGGCAATGACTCCATTCTATAGCATGTATTTCGAAAACTTCAGGAGGAGATCCGTCAACCACCAAAACTTCACATCCTAACTGATGTAAAGTTCTCCAATATTCTCTGAATTCTGCGGTTGCCAATTTATTCACAATATTGCATCGAATGGGGCAAATACAAGTGCAACGACTTTCCGGCATAATTTAAACTTTTGATGTGGATAATTAAGTGTTTATAATTTCTCCACCGTTGGGATGTAAAACCTGCCCCGTCATATAGGATGCATCTTCAGAAGCCAGAAAAACAAAACAAGGCGCAACTTCCGCAGGCTGTCCCGGTCTCTTCATAGGAACTTGCTTACCAAATTCAGCGACCTGCTCTTCCGGAAAAGTGGCGGGTATCAAAGGTGTCCAAATAGGACCCGGAGCGACAGCATTCACTCGTATGTTTTTCTCTGCCAGATTGAGCGCCAACGATCTTGTAAACGAAACGATTGCCCCTTTTGTAGAGGAGTAATCCATTAGTTCAGGATTGCCGCGATAGGCATTTACTGAAGCAGTGTTAATAATGCAGTCTCCTTCCCCCATGTGTTGCAATGCCACCTGACTGACCAAAAAATGAGGGAAAATATTTGTTTTGAAGGTGTCGAGGAGTTGCTCATAGCTGATCTCTTTAAGGCTTTCTTTTGGAAATTGTTCCGCGGCGTTATTAATTAAGATATTGATTTTACCAAATTCATCAATAGTTTGTTTTACTATTTTGTTGCAATTATCAGGTTGTCTCAAGTCGCTTTTTATAAGTGCGCATTTTCTGCCTTCGCTTTCTACCATTCTGGCTGTTTCCTCGGCATCTTTTTGTTCTTCTTCTTTGTAGACAATGGCGACATCTGCCCCTTCTCTGGCAAAATGAACGGCAATAGCTCTTCCTATGCCACTATCACCACCTGTTATAAGGGCTA
>CAMPJM010000245.1 GCA_946886805.1 uncultured Flammeovirgaceae bacterium
TTTTGCTGAATTGTTAAACCCAAAATATGCATTAGAAAAAAGCTCTATGTGATTCGTAGTGGGCAGTTCATCTAATTCGAAAGTTGGAATTCTATAACCGTTTTGTCCTTGCCGGACAGGCCTTACTTTTTTCCTTGATGGAAAAAGTAAGCAAAAAAATCAAGGCTGTATTCATTTTTTAACGCTATTTTCCTCCCTCAAATTGGGAAATAAAAGAAACTCCCTCTGGTCGGACAGCTTTTATTTCTAATCCAATTTGGTGAGGAAAATACCTAAAATGAATAAGGCCAGTTACTTAGAAAAGAACCTATTCTGTTAAATCAAAATTTTGTCACCCACTGCATTTCACATAGAGCATAGAAAAATCTATTCCAAATGCATGGTCCGGGTCAAAAAAAGTTGTAAAAAAGGGTAGCAAAACAGCTATTAAACGCTATTTTGCTACCCTTTAGAAGCGATTTATCTGCTCTGTTTCCTGTTTAGTATCCGGGATTTTGCGGTCTCAAATTTGGATTTACATTTAATTCAACTTGTGGCAAAGGCATTAGATAATCACGATTTGGATCAAAGTTAGGATGCGGTTCTAAAGAATTGGGTCCTTTAAAGACTTCCTCTCCTAATCTTCTACGTTTTATATCATACCATCTTTTAAATTCGAAGGCTAATTCTAAGCGTCTTTCTTCAAGTATCAGATCAATAAATTCAGATGCACCAATTTCTTCTGCCACGTCTTCAGGGAACGTCGAATTTTCTCCAGGCCAATTTCTGGCTCTTTCACGGATTTGATTAACATAACCAATAGCTTCTTCAGTTGCTCCACTAGTTTCTGCAAGGGCTTCAGCGGCAATCAACAGCACTTCTGCATATCGCATCGCCGGATAATTGGTATCAGAATTCCTATACTCCCCTCCTACTACTCCCGGGAAGCGCGTATACTTGGCAATGTGTGGCCGCTGAGTATTTACAAATTCGGTATAAGGTTCAAGCACCCCTCCCATTATAGCAGAATCCTCAAAGCTGACTTCTTTACGGTAATCTCTATCATCCCAGGTGTTGTACACTTCCATAGAAGGCACTGACACACTCCATCCGGATGGTTCTGCTCCCCTTATTCCAGTCATAGAACCCAAAATATCATCATCAGCATCACCGACACTGATTTGACCTAAAAAGTCAATTGCAAAAATATGCTCCCGAAGATTATCAGCCATTTCAGCTCGGAACAAATTTTGAAAATCTTCTTCAAGGGCATAATTGAACCTTTCTTTATTGTCTATTACCCATTTTGCCTCTTCATATGCTTGTGGGTAGTTCTCAAGTGTAAGGTGAACGGATGCTAAATAAGAGCCAGCACTTCCTTTTGTTGCCCTTGATCTTAAATCGCCATCATGCATATCCGGCAACCATTCTTTGGCAAATTCAAAATCCTCCAAAATGCCAGTGTATACCTCACTTGCTGGGGTTTTAGAGATATCACGAACAGTTTCAGGATCATTGATAAAAAAATCTATATACGGAATATCCCCAAATGTCCTCACTAAATGATAATAACAAAACGCTCTGATAAATCTGGCTTCTGCGATCAAAGGATTTATTTCTTCCTCCGACAAGTTCAGGGATTCTGCCCCGGCAATAGCGGCATTGGCGGCACTGATAGTTTGATAGACTGTGGGCCAAAAAACACGTACCATCCCGTTATCCGCATCCATATTAAAATCATTGACTTGTTGCCTTTCAGCAGGAGTTCCGCGGTCGCCGATGTCAACCATATCGCTCCTGAGCATAAGTGCAGAAGTATACTGTCTACCATAAAACTTTTCGTTTGCAATCCATCCATAGGCACCAAATATAGCCACTTCCACATCTCCTGATGTTGTAAACAGGGCTTCAGGAGATAGAAGCCCCACCGGCTGCTCGTCTAAATCGGCACAAGCTGATAAACATACCAAGAGCCCGATAATAAATGATTTATTAATTATATTTTTCATAATTTCTATAATTTCTATATTAATAAAGTATAATTTTAGAATCCTATGTTAAGGCCTACAGTATAGGATTTCGCGTTCGGATAGCTGCCATAATCCAAACCAAGATTACGGTTGCTATCAGCACCGCTTCCACTCCGATAATTCACTTCAGGATCGTACCCGGGATAGTCAGTAATCGTAAATATATTCTGGGCACTTACATATATTCTTAGCTTCTCAAGATTTAATCTTTCTAAAATTCCGGTAGGTAAATTATATCCTAAAGCAATGTTCTTCAGTCGGATATAACTTCCATCGTAAATCCAGCGGGTGGAGACCCTTCTTGTTCGTCCGGTGGTTGCTTTTGGAATATCTGTGTTTGTATTTTCAGGGGTCCAGCGATTTAAAGCATCAGTAGTGGCATTGTTAATACCCGACATAAGATCTAATTCCATTAAGGTATAGCTTAGCAAATCGTTTCCCTGAGAGCCCTGAATGAAAACATTCAAGTCAAAGTTCTTCCACGTAAAATCATTGCTGAAGCCAAATGTAAAATCAGGATGAGGATTACCAATGATGGTTCTGTCATCACTGTTAAGTGTTCCGTCAGGTTCACCTGTAAGATTTCCTTCACTATCCCTGCCATTAATATCCCTAAATTTTTCTCCACCGGGGGTTTGTTCAAATCCCCCACCAGGTAAAAATTCGTCCCCTTCCTGATAAACGCCATCGTAAATATATCCGTAGAAAGCACCCATAACTTCTCCTTCCCGCAAAATTTGAGAAGTACCCAAGCCTACCATATGACCCGGACCAGAACCATATAACTGGTCGTTTCCATCAGGAAGTGTTAAAATTTTATTCCGGTTAAAGGAAATATTAAAGTTGGTATTCCACTGAAATTCCCCTGTCAGGTTTCGTGTGGAAATCATTGCCTCCCAACCTTTATTTTCAACTTCACCAATATTTCTTAACTGGCTCGAATAGCCTGAATACTGTGGCAATTGAACGCTAAAAAGCAGATCAGAAGTGAGCTTTCTATAATAATCTACCGTCAGGTTGATTCGATCATTAAAAAATCCCAAGTCAACCCCGATGTCCAACTGGGCTGTAGTTTCCCAGGTTAGACTCTCGTTGGCAACCTGCGTGGGCCTTGCTCCATTTACAACTTCTCCGCCAATGACCGAAAAGACGCTAGAGAACCTGGCCAGGGTCTGATAAGGTTGAATTGCCTGGTTGCCAGTTAGCCCGTAACTAACCCGCCATTTCCAAAAACTCACAACATCTATCTCGTCCATAAACTGTTCATTTTTCATATTCCATGCTACTGCACCGGAGGGGAAAAATGCCCATTTATGATTTTTGCTAAAATTGGAAGCGCCATCATACCTTGCGTTGAAAGTAAGTAAATAACGGTCGAGCAAGGAATAATTTAATCTGCCATAATAGGAGGCAATCTCCCATTCCGTAAGGCCGGAATTTGGATTTTGTACGTTCGCCCCTGAACCAAGGTCCCAAAAAGAAACAGCATCCGTTATAAAAGACTGGCTTCTTCCTCCCCATCTTTCAAACGATGAAGACTGGAATGAGTAACCACCCATGACCGTTAATTCATGAATATCCGCAAAAGCTTTGTTGTAGGTAAGGTAATTTTCATTTAGCAGGAGCGTTTCTTTTTCCCCATCCACCCGGGCATCACCCCCTCCGGCATTTCTTCCTTCTCTCAAAGTAGCCGGGGTAAATGTTCCTCTTCGTCGATTATTGGTAGTAGCACCAAAAGTAGTCCTGAAATTTAATCCATCAAAAATTTCATATTCGGCATAAATATTTGCTTGAAACAAATCAACAACGGTTTCATCCTGTAGTTGCGTGGCGATAGCATAAGGGTTGTCCATTGGATCATTTAGACGGGCAACAGTAAAACTTCCGTCAGGGTTGTAGATATTTTGATCAGGTTCAAATTTAAAAGTGGCGGCGATTACACCAGCAGAAGATCCACCTGAAACTTCCTGTGTTCTCACGCCGTCTGTTGTATTTCTTTGGGCAAAGAGATTTAATCCTATATCAAGTTTTTCTGAAGCATGTATATCGATATTGCTCGTCAATGAAAATCGGTCATAGGAAGAGTTTAAAACCACACCTTTTTGATCAAAATAAGAACCAGAAACATAATATTTCACATTTTCACTGCCTCCGGATATCGAAAGCTGATAATTTTGGATTGCGCCCGTTCTAAAAATCTCGTCCTGCCAATCTGTATTTCCGTCTAAAAGCTCCATATCCGGGCGGGCTTCCTGAATGTAATCCGAAAATTGCTGAGCATTTAAAAGATCTAAACGGTTAATTTCATTCTGAAGGGAATATGAAGTATTCAAATTAATTTGTGTCTCGCCGGTCTTACCTCTTTTGGTGGTCACCATAATAACTCCATTTGCACCTCTCGAGCCGTAAATTGCTGTTGCCGAGGCGTCTTTGAGTATTTCAATAGAAGCTACATCTTGCGGGGGAGGCATTTCTGCTCCTACAAAACCATCAACCACAAAAATAGGATCACTACTGGCATTAATTGAGGTAGCTCCTCGCACGCGTATTTTCAAAGAAGCTCCAGGTGCGCCGTTGTTTGATTGAATATTTACGCCTGCAGCACGCCCCTGCAATGCTTGCACTGTTCCCTGAGCTGGATAGGCCGTTAGCTCCTCGGCTTTTACAGATGAAACAGCACCCGTTAAGTCACTTTTCTTCTGCACACCATAGCCAATCACTACCAGCTCGGAAAGCGATTGAATATCCTGCATTAATTGAAGGTCGATCACAGACCGGTTTTGGACCGCTACTTCCTCGGTAGCAAACCCTACTGAGGAAAAAACAAGGGTAACATCACCATTAGGAACAGACAATTGATAAGTGCCATTTATATCAGTAACAGTACCTGTAGAAGTGTTTTGAATGATCACGTTTACTCCCGGCAAGGGTTCACTTGTAGTGAGATCTGTTACTGTGCCACTAATGGTAATATCCTGTGCATGCACTGCATTGGATGCAAATGTCGTCAGTATTAAAAAAAAGAATAAACAACTATAACAGTAGTAATTTTTCATAAGGCAGGGGTTTTAGGTTGTAAAATAGAAAGTGAGTAGCGGGTCATTTTTATCAAATTTTTAATTGAATAATTATTATTTGATCTATTATCTATGAGAGATATAGTCGATATGCTTCAAAATAAATAAAGCCATAGCCTAGTATTGTGTCAACTTTTAAATGACGGGTAAGGCAGTAATAAATTTTGGTGTAGGTCAAGGCATAAAAAATGAGCATAGCCATAGCTATGTAAGGCTTTTTATAGCGAAGACATACGCCAAAAGATATCCGGAATTACCCGTTAATTTATGCTTGACACAACACTAACTCTAAAGCTCTAAAAGTTCATTAGAGAAGAGTAGAACTATGTGCCTTAAATAAAGTTTTGGATTTGAGGCGATTAGGTTCTAATTTGAACAAGATATTTCATAACGAGCCTCCATACAAAAACCAAAAAAATGTATTGAACTTAACCTCAACCGACCGAATGAAAAAGGTAATAAAAGTAAAATATTTCGTCCTATTGCTTATGCCTTTCCTATTTGGCTTTAACACGGAGGCAGCGGATGAGTGGCAATCCAGCTGGATAAGCCATCCCGACGGGGAAAGCTATTCAGTATTGCATTTCCGGAACACATTTGATTTAAAAGAGGTACCGAAAAATCTCGAGTTAATGATTTCGGCTGACATACGATACTTATTGTTTGTAAACGATGAGTATATAGGTCAGGGGCCGGCAAATAATGACCTGAGACATTATGTTTATGATCAACAGGAGATTTCAAAAAGGTTGGTTGAGGGAAAAAATACAATTGCCATAACCGTCTTTAGCTTGGGAGATATGAATCCGCTCCGATATGAATCTTCGGGAGCAAAATTAATCGTTCAGGCAAACGAACTTGGGCAGCAACTTAATACTGGCGATGGCAATTGGAAAGTCTTCAAAAATGAAGCGTATAACCCTACAATAAAGGGAAAAGATTTTGAAATCGCCGGCTACTATGCTATGGGCGGCGGTGAGAAAGTCGACGGTTCAAGGTATCCCTGGAACTGGAAAAATGGCGAATATGATGAAGTAGGTTGGGTAAACCCCATTAAACTAAGAGCAGGACAAAACTATGGTAATAATGACGGTTATGGTGAGTCAAGTCTAAGTCTCCAAGCTTCCACACTACCTGCTATGGATGAAAGCCTGGAAAAAAGGCCTGTACTCCGCTCAGTAAACGGCGAGCAGAATTTAGGATTGATAAAAAGATGGCAGAATGAGCAGTCGATAAATATTCCAAAAAACACCGCAATAACATTGTTACTTGATCAGTCTTATCTTACCAAAGGATTTACCTATTTCACCTTTT
>CAMPJM010000246.1 GCA_946886805.1 uncultured Flammeovirgaceae bacterium
TATCTCTGGAGAGCAAATCTTTCGTTATTTGCAATTTTATTTCAACTTGCTCTTTCTCCTCTAATTTTTCGAAGTCCTTATATTTGTTCATCGCCAGGTTGATAATAAAGTGCTTTTCAAGAACAATACTACCTCCCGAATAAAAAGCTTCTGACAATTCCTTATTTTGTTCTCTGGGAAGAACACCCTTGCTCTTCCACTCCTTTTGCAGGGTTTTTACTTCCTCTACATCTGCTCTGCTAGGAGAATCAAGTTCAGACAAAGTTAATACCCTGTTAACCATACTTTTCTTTACCCTTAGCACATCCCCCAAATCAGCACCGTCTGAGGATGAACGGGTATTGGTGGTATTACCGCTTCTGAATACCTGGTTATTTATCCTCTTAAATTCTTCATTTAAGCTTCGGGATAGGTTTCCTGTTGTTTTTCCTACCTTTTTCCACTCACCCTGTAGAAATCTCAGCTCCTTTCTCGCTTCAAACCCGGTTTTTTTTGCCGCAAGCTTGGCACTGGCAAGAAGTTGCTTTAGCTTAAACAACTTACCCTGCACCTGGCGATGTTTAGCCTGATAGTATTCCTGACGTCGCTTAAAAAAGTCATCTACTATATCAGAAAATTGTCTGGCCAGCTTTTCTTCAAATTCCTTTTCTACATTGCCAGTTTTTATCCACCTTCCTTTAAGGTCTTTAAAAGTATCAGTATCCTCTTTCCAATTTGTGCTTCCCTTCAGTTGTTCTGCCTCTTCAATGAGTGCTTCTTTAATCAACAGATTATTTGCCCTGCTTTCCGCTATTAACTGATTTAGTTTTTCCTCTATATTTTCCAGTCGCGAAAATATATTTTCAAAATCTCCAATAGCATCTATCTTTACCAGGTATTCTTTTAAATGAAGCAGTTTCATCAAATAAGAACCTTTATTTTCTGCCTCTTCTACTGCATTTTCTAAGCTTGCTACTTTATTTTCAACTACCTGAAAACGTTCTTTAAAATAAGTAATTGAAGATTCCTCATCCGTTTTTATTTCGCCTATAATACGATCAGGGAAATCTCGAAAGCCTTTTCTGAAAACTTTGCCTTCTTTTACATAACCATATTCATTTTCAGTCACGGGAAGTAAAATCTATTAGTGGTAAATTAAATTTTTCTAAGAATGCAATATTAATTAAATAACCCTTAAGAAATAGGCAAAAACAGATTTTTTCCCATATTTGTAATAAATGCAGGTTTCTTAAATAATTTCTTTTGGAGCCACAATTTTAAATATAAAAAAGAATACTATGAGTAACGAGAAAATAATTTTTTCCATGGCAGGGGTTTCGAAAATATACCCCCCAAAAAAGCAGGTATTAAAAAATATTTATTTGTCTTTTTATTATGGAGCCAAAATAGGAGTGTTAGGCTTAAATGGCTCTGGAAAATCATCATTGCTGAGAATAATCGCAGGTATCGATAAGGAATATCAGGGCGAGGTTGTATTTTCTCCAGGTTATACTGTTGGTATGTTAGAACAAGAGCCGGACCTCGATAAATCAAAAACCGTACGCGAAGTGGTTGAAGAAGGGGTGCAAGAAATAGTAGATTTGTTAAAAGCTTTTGAAGATGTAAACAATCAATTTGCTGACCCTGCGGTGATGGATGATCCGGATGCAATGGATAAATTAATCACAAAGCAGGGGGAAATTCAGGAAAAGCTCGACCAGCACAATGCCTGGGAACTTGATACGAGATTAGAAAAAGCAATGGACGCTCTAAGAACTCCGCCGGGTGATGCAAAAATAGAAAATCTTTCAGGTGGTGAAAAAAGAAGGGTTGCATTATGCCGACTGCTTCTTCAGGAGCCTGATGTATTGCTTTTAGATGAACCTACCAACCATTTGGATGCAGAATCAGTCCACTGGCTGGAACAACATTTGAAGCTTTACAAAGGAACGGTTATAGCAGTAACGCACGACAGGTATTTTCTTGATAATGTGGCGGGATGGATACTTGAACTTGACAGAGGCGAAGGGATTCCATGGAAAGGAAACTATTCTTCATGGTTGGAGCAAAAACAAAACAGGCTAGCCCAGGAAGAGAAAACGGAATCTAAAAGACAAAAAACCTTGCAACGGGAGCTGGAATGGATTCGAATGAGCCCTAAAGGCCGACAAGCAAAAGGAAAAGCCAGGCTTACTGCTTATGATAGATTAGTAGGAGAAGAAGGTAAAAAGAAAGAAGAGAGCCTGGAACTTTTTATCCCGGCAGGTCCGAGATTGGGGACCAAAGTTATTGAAGCAAAGAACGTTGCCAAGGCTTTTGGTGATAAACTGCTGTTTGAAAACCTCAGCTTTTCCCTACCTCAAGGAGGGATTGTTGGTATAGTTGGGCCCAATGGCGCAGGGAAAACCACTCTGTTTAATTTGATCACGGATAATGCCAAACCTGACCAGGGAACTTTTGAAATAGGCGAAACCGTGAAGATTGCTTATGTGGATCAGGAACACGGCCAATTGAATCCGGATAAATCTGTCTGGGAAAATATCAGCGAAGGCAATGAACTCATGGAACTTGGAGGAAAGCAAATAAATTCAAGGGCCTATGTAAGTAAATTTAATTTTGGAGGCTCTGATCAGGAGAAAAAAGTAAGCAAGCTTTCTGGTGGAGAGAGAAACAGGGTGCATCTTGCTATGACGCTGAAACAAGGCGCCAACCTTATTTTATTGGATGAGCCTACTAATGATTTGGATGTAAATACTTTAAGAGCTCTGGAAGAAGGCCTTGAAAATTTCGGTGGCTGTGCGGTAGTCATTTCTCACGACCGTTGGTTCCTTGACAGAATAGCAACGCATATTTTGGCGTTTGAAGGAGATTCCCAGGTGTATTTCTTCGAAGGGAATTATTCTGATTATGAAGAAAACAAGAAGAAAAGACTTGGAGATTCAGGACCAAAACGAATAAAATATAAAAAACTGGCTTAATAAAAAGTATGTTGCTAACCCTTTGGCAGGGTTAGCAACATACTCGAATTGAGGTAAAAATTATTTTACTTGACGATGACTTCCACTGTCAGGATCTACATTGTCGTCAGACTTCAAAACTTCTTCTATAGGTGCTGACAAGGAAGAGAGATCTGGCTGCCCGGCATTGAGCCAGCAAGTATACCAAATGTCTCCTACCATTTTAATAGAAGCCCTCATTTGCCGTTCTACTTGTCCTTTCAATAACTTATGATAGGAGTCGGAAAAATCTCTTGAGTAAACCCTAACCGTGGTCGCTCCCCTATCTTCATAACCATATTTCTTTTCTTCTGGGAATTTTAAAGAAACGGACTTTTCAAAAGAAAAAACAGAGTCAAGAGCTTCATGTGCCTGAATAACAGCCGACCACGCCCTTAGCTGGATATTTTCCGCAAAAACTGCTTTCCCAACGAAGAAATCATAATCTTCCGTAAATAACTCGGGGAGGCGAGACTCCCACAAGCCATGGATACCAACCTGATTTGTAAGCTGGCCGTTGTAGTTTTCAGTGGTATGCAAAGGCACATTAGCATCAGCAATGTAATGGCCAATATCTGCTGAAAGCTTTAAAATAGCTGCTCCATCTTTCTCTTTAAACGCTTCTGTGAGATTATAGGCAACGCGCTGTATGTGCCAGGGTACAATTCCATAAGCATTTAATGTGTCTTCTGAATAATAATCTTTTGCTTGTTTCCAATATCTCGGAAGTTTATAAATAGCGCTGTCACCATAAACATCAGCATCAAGAAAATGTCTTGCTGCCTCTTCGGGGATCACATACCTTCTTTTATCCGGGTCAACCGCATGCTCCGACAAGTAATGAATATGACTCTTGTAGAATTTTATCATCTCAGGAGGCAGGGTAAAAACCGCCAGTTTGTTGATCTGCTTATGGGCAAAAAAGCCCCAGCAATATATTTTATCTGTACTGAGGATAAAAATCAGGAGCAAAACAGCAACTTTAAGAGAAAGCTTATGCGGAAATTTCATAGCTGAAAATTGTTGAATGGGTGAATATAACAAAAAAGTATTAATTATAGGTCTGTCATACTTTGAAGATTGAAAAAATACTATTACATTTGCAGTCTTATTTACCAAATCCTGTTTAAAAGTTGTATTGCTTATGCTTTACATTTGTTAATCGGGTAAAATGTATAAATCCTTAATAAAAGGCAAGAATCTAAGATTATAATTGACAGAAATATATACACATGGCTAATCACAAATCAGCACTTAAAAGAATAAGGTCCAATGAAGCTAAAAGGTTAAGAAACCGATATCAAGCTAAGACTACCAGAACTTTTATTAAAAAACTTAGAGGAACTTCTGACAAAGAAGAAGCAGCAGAACTTCTGAAAAAAGTAACTTCGATGTTAGACAAGTTGGCTAAAAAGAACGTGATCCATAAAAATAAAGCTTCTAACAATAAAGCTAAATTAGCTAAATTGGTGAACAGCTTATAAAAAGCCTTATTATTTAAAAAGCCTCAGTCTTCCAAAAAGGACTGAGGCTTTTTTTTTATAAATCCTTTTGCTAATTTCCTGTTTCAATCAGCACTTTAACAAGGGAAAATGGAAGAACAAAAAATTAGCAATGGATTAAACATCTTAAGCTGGGCTGAGGAAGACAGGCCGCGGGAAAAATTAATTTTAAAAGGAAAAGCAGCGTTATCAGATGCCGAATTAATAGGAATACTAATTGGATCCGGAACAAGATCGTTAAGTGCTGTAGATCTTTCTAAGTTGATTTTGAACAAGGTTAGCAACAACCTGAATGAATTAGCAAAGCTTTCTATCAAAGACCTTCAACAATTCAAAGGCATCGGAGAAGCAAAAGCCATCGCAATAGTCAGTGCTCTGGAATTGGGCAGGAGGCGGAAGGAAAGCCAATTTATACAAAAGCCGAAAATCACTTGCTCCAAAGATGCCTATGAAATAATAAAACCCGAACTCATGGATCTTTCCTATGAGGTTTTCTGGATCCTATTGCTCAACAGGGCAAATCAGGTAATTAAAAAATGCCAAATAAGCACCGGAGGTATTTCCGGAACTGTTGCAGATCCAAAAATAATATTTAAAACTGCACTGGAAAACCTGTGCAGTGCAATAATTCTTGTTCACAACCACCCTTCGGGTAATCTAAAACCCAGCTCTGCCGATATAAGCCTCACAAAAAAGATGAAAGAATCGGGCAACCTCCTGGAAATACCTGTCCTTGACCATATAATATTTTCCGACAACGGCTATTACAGTTTTGCCGATGAGGGAATATTGTAATGGTATCGGTCGGAGGGCTTAGAATGTTTTTATGGCATTATCCGTGGTTTATATAATAGAGAACTAGGAGAAAGCACAAGCCGTCCGACCGGTTTGCCGCTTTAAGTCGACTAAATTTTCTAATTTTACAGAATGGGAAAGAAAATAATATACGGAATGGCTGCCTTAGTAGTCATCATTATCATTGGTTATTCATTTGGTGCATTTGATGGTGATGAATCCTACATAAAAACTATAGAAACCCACCGCCAGGAAAGAGAAACATTCTTTAAAAGAGGAAGCGAGTCTCCCCTCTCAAAGGGCGATAAAAGAAATTTTAAAGGATTAAATTATTACCCCGCAAATCCAGACTACAGGGTAAATGCCCGTTTAACGCCTTTCCAAAACCAAACAATTGTCAAAATCCCTACCTCTGACAATAAGGAAAAAACTTATACGAGATTTGCCTATGCGGAATTTGAGTTAAAAGACAAAATGCACAAAGTTTTGCTGCTTAAACCAACAGAAAGCGAAAACCCAAATGATGTATTCCTTGCGTTCACCGACAGCACCAGTGGGGACGAGACGTACGGAGGAGGCCGCTATGTAGATTTAGTAACCAGCAGTGACAGTCGGATTATTATAGATTTTAATAAGGCTTATAACCCGTTTTGTGTTTTTAACGATGAATATAGTTGCCCGTTCCCACCTAAGGAAAATCACTTGAATGTTGCGATAAAGGCCGGAGAAAAGAATTATGATTATCAATGAACCAATTGCTTAACGTACTAATTATAAATCACCCAAAAATTACGATAAAATATTTCTTGGCATAAAGCTAAAACCTATCTTTTCAATGCCCCTCGGAAACGTTGCCTTTCCTACACCTACTATCTTTTTATATATTGATTCTGAATTGTGTATTTTTGTTCGTTACTATTACATTTGCATTGGCTTATGAAATTAGGCCAAGAAAAACACTAACGGGAAGATTTGACAATGAAGATATCTTTAAATTGGCTGAAAAATTATATTGATCTACAGGAGACCCCTGAAGAAATTGCAGCATTATTAACAAGATCGGGTTTAGAAGTAGAAGGCTTTAGTCCGTTTGAAGCTGTTAAAGG
>CAMPJM010000247.1 GCA_946886805.1 uncultured Flammeovirgaceae bacterium
AGTTGTGGAAATGACAAGAAATCTGTCGGAGCTTAAGCTTGAAAAAAACAGGGACCGGACTTTTGCATTAATTTTGACAATGAATCCGTTTTCAAGAAAACCCTTTGGTGATGCTGATCCTGAGGAAACCCCTCCACGCAAACCCAACGTTCTGCCGGAATATACACTGGATTTGATTCCCTATGATGAATTGGGAGGCGGAGAAATAGGGCTGTTTCACATTAACCTCGGGCTTTTGGTTTTCATTGATGGGAACTTCTCGGTAGCCACAGATTATATTCCACCCTGTACTTCAATAGCGTCTTCTCCCATGCTGTTGGGATATTATGAGCAAATGCAAGCTTCTTTGATCAAGCTTGAAGGGAATGTTACTAAAATCGTGCAGAAGGTAAGGGGAAAACAACAGGAAAATAAACTTGCACAATCCATAAGTGGCATTTCGGAAAATATTTTGACTTATTTAAGTCATCAGCTTCCTGCTATCTCTTTGTATTTGCAACATAAAGCACCGATTTATTTTATTGAGAAAATTATTGTTCTATCAAAAATCACGCATAACAGTATAGAAACCTGGCAGGGGAGTGGCAAAGAAGAGCTGCTCAATTACCTAACTGATTGGTGTGATCTGAACCAGGGGAAGCTGGATAAAACCTTGGCTGAACTTGCAGTTTTGAAATATCAACATCATAATGCTGCAATTGCTTTCAAAAAAGCGGATAATTTTCTGGAAATTGTTAGTCCCTTGTTTAAAACATTGGCCGACCTGGATTATATAGGGAAGAAAATTGATACCAATCTTTTTGTCACCGAAGAGGTGTCGGTAAGTGAATCTGAAGAAAAAAAGCCATTATTGAAAGGGTGGTTCAGCAAATAACCTTTGCAATTTTTAAGCAGCTAGAAAAAGTATATATCTCACAATTAAGATTAATAGAATTAAATGAAACCGCAGAATCATAAAGAGAGAAATATAGCATTTTTAAAATTTATATTGCTTTTTACCATCACCTGTAGTATTATAGTGATGGCTGTTTTTTTTGGCACCCGACTGCCAGTAGAAGAAAACGCCTATTTAAGGGATAAAATGAAAAACATGCAGGATATGTTGCATGCTGAAAGAAGATTTGCTGTAAAAATGGAAGATGTGAAATCTCTGTTGGATTCCATGGACCTTCCCAATGTAAATCCAGACTTTATGCAGCAGCTTATCAGTGCAGAACTGGCAGATATCCAAAGTGAAGTGCCGGTAAATGACAGCTCTTACCGTAAAGATATGTATAGCAACATTTTGCAAACCTACCTCGAACTAAAAACGGCTAAACACTCCCTTATTAAAATGCAGGATGTGGAAATGAGCATGGAAGAATACAGTAAATTGGTGGACCAGTATAGCGAAGAATTGAAGCAGGCACAGCGTGATTTGGATATTTGCAGGCAACTTAGCAGAAATTGATAGAAATCATTGAAAATTAATTGTGGATATGGAAAAGAATTTGGAAAGCATAAACAGTAAAAGTTTAGCAGTTTTTTTACTAATAATAGCTTTAGCTGTTTTTAATAAAAGTGTGGCACAGGAGCTAATTCCTTTGGAGGTTAGTCAGCATAAAGCGGTACACTTAATGTTTCCGGGAAATGTTAAATATTGTGCTTCAGGAAGCGAAAATGTGGGCTACGAAGTCACTGATAATATTGTAAAACTCATCGCAAAGAAGCAGGGTTTTCCAGAGACAAATCTTACTGTGATTACGGAGGGGGATGTGATTTTCAGCTTTCTCTTAATTTTTAATAAAGATCCGCGAAAACTTAACCTGATAGTAGAAGAGAAAAGAGGCAAATTTATTGATGGTAAAGTCCCTGATGACCTTTCCGTATCCACCACAACCTTACCTGCCGGGAGCACGAAAGATATTAAATTATCAGTTGAAGAAAATGGATCGTCCTTAAATTCACCTTCTAATTCTGACACTGGACCCTTAGAGGAAAAGTTCAATGCGATCTGTATAGAAATGATTCAGAATGAAAAATCTGTCCCTGTCGCCGACCTTTCCAATAGCGTCGGGTTAGAAATCTATAATATATATGAATATGATGGGCATCACTATTTTTCGATGTATGCTTATAACGAATCGGAAAAGCCTTTTAAAGTAGATATTGTTAATTTTCAACAAGCCGATAAAAATTGGGCATTCGGAAAGGTTTATAGAGAAGGGCTGAAGAAGCCTGTTTACGTGTTTAACGAGAAGGATGTATTCAATGTGAACGGCAAACATCATATTGTTTATGTTTTTGAAAAATTAAATATTGAAGAAGACAAAAAGTTTTTAATTGAAATGGGTGCAGAGGATGGAAAGAGAATGCTTTCTTTGGAAGTTCCAGAAAAATATATCAATGAAGCACCGGTTTTTAAAGAGGTGAAATAGGAAACTTTTTCGAAGCCCTGCAAACATTTTATTGGATAGTTTTCAGAGCTTGTTTTTTGAAAATAAATTCCTGTTGTGAGTCCCCCATTATGACGGATTACTGTCGCACTGTTTTTGCCAACTTCTCCTAATTGATTGTGTCACACGAAGTAGGAGTAGTATGAACCAAGATAAAATAAACTGGAATTACGGGATCGCAGTCCTTTTAGCGGTTTTCTTTACCTGGATTGTCCATGAATTTGCACATTGGGTAACGGGGGAGCTTTTGGCTTATAAAATGATTATGACCTTGAATGGCACGTATCCAGCTAGTGGGATATTTGATGAAGCCTCCCATGCATTGATCATTAGCACAGCCGGACCGATCATTACCATTGTTCAAGCAATAGTTGTTTTGCTATTTTTAAGGTAAAAGGTTGGTGTAAATATTTATATCCTTTTTTATTTACGCCTTTTTATATGCGTCTTTTAGCTGGGCTGATGAATTTTATAAATCTAAACGATGAAGGCAGAATAGGGGAACCGATTGGGATTGTCGTTTTCACATTACCCCTATTGGTTTCGGGCATCCTATTTTACATGGTTTACAAAACCTCTGCTAGATATAATATTGATTGGAAGTTTCAAGCGATTACAACAATAATGGTGATGGTATTTAGTTCAGCCTTGATTCTCACTGACCAATTTTTGAAAGTGAGAATATTGTGAATACCCTATGAATTGCGGATTTGAAGAGGAGATTGCTCACTTTTCATCCCCATTTTAAATATTAGGTAACGCTTACATGATCATTTTTAAGATCATTTCCCGAAAAAAAATTGCTTGTTAATTTTTCGGTAGCACTTTATCTCCTACATATATAGCTTTGTTAAAAAATGATTATCGTTTTAAATAAAATTAAAGATGAACGTAAATCTGTAACTATGCTAACATTTGAAGAGAAATACAAAGCCATCGTTAATAAAGACCCATCTTTTGAGGGAGTATTCATAACTGCAGTAAAATCTACAGGAATTTTTTGCAGACCGGTCTGTACGGCCCGAAAACCCAAACCTGAAAATGTGGTTTTTTATGACTCCGTAAAAGATGCTATCCTGAATGGCTACAGGCCCTGCAAAGTCTGTAAGCCTTTGGAACATATGGCTGTGATTCCTGCCGACATTAAAAGGCTTTTGGAGGAGTTGCATTCCATGCCATTTAATAAGATCAAGGATTACCAATTGAGAGAAAAAGGTTTTGAACCAAGCCATTTAAGAAGATGGTTTAAAAAGAATTTTAACATGACTTTTCATGGCTATCAAAGGATGTTGAGGATAAATGGCGCCTATAAAAAAATAATGGTAGGCGATGCCGTAACCAGTGCCGCTTTTGAAAGTGGATATGAATCTTTAAGCGGTTTTAATGGCGGGTACACTTCTATATTTGGGAACGCACCCTCTAAATCCAGGGAGCAGTCGGTCATTAACATTATAAGATTTACTACCCCTTTAGGCCCAATGTTTGCCTGTGCGACTTCCGAAGGAATATGTTTGGTAGAATTTACCGATAGGAAAGCCTTGGAAACAGAATTTAAACAGTTGTGCAAGCTTTTAAACGCTGTAATTCTGCCCGGCTCTAATCCACATCTTGATCAACTTCAAATCGAGATGCAAGAGTATTTTGCCGGGACGAGAAAACAATTTGAAGTACAGCTTCACACTCCAGGAACGCTCTTTCAGCGGAGCGTGTGGAATATTTTAAGAGGGATCCCTTATGGAGAAACCCGTTCATACAAGCAACAGGCAATAGCATTGCAGAACTTAAAAGCAATAAGGGCGGTAGCTTCTGCCAATGGGCATAACAGGATTTCAATAATTATTCCTTGTCATAGGGTTATTGGTGAAGACGGCAGCTTAACGGGTTATGGAGGAGGTTTACCGCGTAAAAGATGGCTGATCGACTTCGAGCTAAAAAATGCACAGAATTCATTAGAAGATAAAAATTAGGGAAATAGCCTAGAGGCTAATTCAACGGCTTCTGGTTTTCCCACATCTATTAAAAGATCCTTAGAATGGTCATAGCCCATAATGAGTTCCTCTTTGCAAAGCTTAAGATAAACCTCCACAATAGAGAATTTGCCTTCTTGATCTATTTTCTCAAAAATCGCTGGTTCTAAAATGTGGATGCCACTAAAAGCTTTCATCGTGAGGTTTTCTCGCTCTACCATAATCCGCTCTTCCCCGGTTTTGAGGTTTTTCCAACCACAAAGATGATCCAATTTATCGAACAGGAAATAGCGGGAGGTTTCTCGCTGTGTAACCGCTAAAGTGGCTAAAGCCGTATTTTTTTTATGGAATTTTATTAGCTCCGTAATGTTTAAATTTGTGAGGATATCAACGTTCATCACCAGAAAAGGGAGATCTCCCTGCAAATATTTGGAGGCTTTTTTCAAACCACCTCCTGTTTCCAGAAGGGTATCTGATTCGTCTGAGATCGTAATTTTAATGTTGAAGAAGTGATGCTTCTCAAGAAATTGAATTATCTGATCAGGATAATGATGAACATTTATGATAATTTCTGTGAACCCATATGATTTTAAATACGCTATATTCCTTTGCAATAAAGATTTGCCGTTCACTTCAGCTAATGCTTTGGGGTGATTCTCTGTAAATGGTTTTAATCTAGTGCCTAAACCGGCTGCAAAAATCATTGCTTTCATAAATAGGTGTTGGGTATTGGGTATATAGGTGTTGGGTATTAGGTATTAGGTAATAGATACTCTTTAAACTTTCGACTTTCAAATAAAATCGCAATAAATCTAATACCCAAAACCCAACCTCTAAAACCTTAAATCTTGAACTTTAAACTTTCAAAACAGAACGCACCTACGGAGCGTATTTCCTGTTATTTATATCTTTCTATAAACAGGTTGCCCCGCTGAGCCTGGAGTGCCGGTAATTTTCCATCACATTAAACAAAATTAGCTCGTTGCCTTGTAACCTGCCACTTTCAATTTTCCACTTTCAACCTTGAACTTTGAACCTTGAACTTTCAACTTTTAACTTTGGAACTTCCTACCTCCATTTACAATCCATAATTCATAATTTAAAATTTCTTTTTCAATTGATCCATTTCTTTTCTTCCTGAACTACATGCTTTACCTGCACGTTACAGCCAAACTTTTGCTGGAGATGCTTTGCAAGGCTATCAGCTGCAAAAACACTTCTGTGTTGCCCGCCGGTACAGCCAAAATTAACCTGTAAGTTTTCAAAGTCCCTTTTTAGGTAATCATTCACGCTGATATCTACCATACTGTACACATGCTGAAGAAATACCGGCATTTCTGTTTGGTACATCAAAAAATCCTGCACGGCCTTGTCTCTTCCTGTCAGGCTTTTATATTTCTCAAATCGCCCGGGATTTAACAAGCCCCGGCAATCAAAAGTAAAGCCGCCACCATTACCAGAAGTATCTTCTGGTAGGCCTTTTTTATAGGAGAAACTGTGGATGGACACCAGTAGCTTACTTTCAGGAGTGGCTTTTGCATTCTCAAACCGCTGAATAATTTTGTCGTCCACCATCGCTTCTAACACCTTCTGCAACTCTGGGAGGCGGATGGGGAATGCTTTGTTTTCAAGAAACCACTTTAAATTTCTTAGCGCAAAAGGAATGCTACTGATGAAATGTGGCTTTCTTTCAAACAGTCCACGGAAGCCGTAAGCTCCCAGTGTTTGTAACATCCTTATTAAAACGAAACCGTGGTAATTATCAATAAAATCTTTTTTTACGAGTTGGTTGTCCAACAGGTCGTTCACTTTTTCAAAATAGCAGCCTACAAGTTCGTCTCTCCAGTCATACGGAAGCCCTGCTTTCGCCTGCCAAAGCATAGAGGCAACATCATATTGCAATGC
>CAMPJM010000248.1 GCA_946886805.1 uncultured Flammeovirgaceae bacterium
GGGATACTCTTTCAAATAGGATAAAATTTTATTTATACTCTCCTTAGTAATAATGAAATCATCATCTAAAAACAATAAAAAGGCAGAGGATGCATGCAAAGCACCAAAATTCCTTGCAGAGGTACAGCCTTGCTTTGGGTTATTAAAGAGCCTAATATTTTGATATTCTTTACCAAATGAAAGAAATGTCCTTTTGGAATCATTCACAACAATAATCTCACTTTTTAAGTGGGATGTTGCAGCATATACAGATTCTAAGGTTTTATAAAATATGTCACCGCGTTCATAGGTTGGTATTATGATTGAAATATCCATTTTAGTGCCTAACTTTTACTCTATTCCCTATTGAGTAGTTCTAATATTGAATCATTCAAACAAACAATTTATGGTTCTCTTCGTTTCATGAAACTTTTTCCGGTCTTTAACTAGTCTTAAACAGTAGCGAAAGTGATAAACTTCACTATCGCAACCCATGTTTTTTACTCCCATTTTAAAAGAATACCCTAACTCTTTCCACCACAGGTATTTATCATAAAAAATTTCAGGATTAAAGACTTTGTATCTATAAAGAGAGATGGGAATTCTAGAATGTTCTTTTTCTTTTTTCATCCTAAAGACATACTCTGAGGAAATCCGTTCTTCGGGAATAAAATGTTTAAACCTCAAATGTTCTGAATAATATATCTTGTAACCTCTTAATACTAAAGCAAGACATAGTTCCGTATCTCCTCCTGAACTTAGCATATTCCCTTTCCTATCCGAAAGAAGACTTACAAACCTACTCTCTTTTAAGTCAAAATAAGACGATCTTCTAAAAATGGCTCCTGCACCATATATCTGTCCACGTATATTAGTTATATCGCCCGATGCATTGTGTTGAGCACCTATTCCATAACCAATTTTGTTCAATTTTTTCCACAAGGATCGTTTTTCCTTACATACTTTAGGTTCCCCTCGTCCCCCAACTGCCCCAATCATAGTATCACTCTCCATGGTTTCAAATGCAATTCTAACATAGTCTTTCTGCAACCAATTGTCATCATCACAAAATAAACAGCATTCATAAGCTGCTACTTCAAACCCTTTGTCCCGTGCGTTGCTTAAGCCTGGGTTTGGCTGATTCACTATGCGAAAGGGTAGCGAAAGGTTATATTTAGCCCATTCTTGCTCCGCAACTTGTACTGTATCGTCTGTTGAAGCATTGTTGACTACAATAATTTCCCATGGAATATGGCATGGGACTTCTTGTACAGCCAAATGCCGGAGTGTTTCAGGCAATCGTTTAGCACTATTATAGCAACAGATAATTACAGATACGCCAGAATACATATTTATTTATACCTTAATCCCTATCAATAATTCACCTGACATAAAAATTTCGAAATTTTCATGTAACAACAATTTTATAATTTGATGGCCCATCTTTTCCTTATCGTGAATTTCAATTGTAAAAACTTTTACATTTTCAAGAAATTGCAAGTTCCTTCCTTCCCCAAATATGATTTCTTCCGCACCTTCTACGTCTATTTTAAGAAAGTCAATAGTAGCCCAACCCATTTTCTCCATTAAATTATGGATAGAATATGCTTTAATAGCACCTTCTCCAGTTTCTGCTCTTTTTAATCTCCTTGACCAATCCAAACCATCTCTATACGAATAATCCATTTCAAGCAATTCATTTTGAGACCAAACACCTCCTTTTATCAAAGTTGTACTTGTAATATTATTTATTTCAATGTTTTTTTGTAATTGGAGGAAGTTATCATCATCTGGTTCAATACACAAAATTTCAGCTTCTTTAAAAAACATATTTAGATATAGGGCAGTCAAACCAATGTTCGCTCCTGCATCAAGAATAGTCTTCACTTTAATGTTTTTTTGAAGAATAAGATGTACCGTGTAGGCATATTCTTCTTCCATCCAAATTTGGTTAAACACTAAAAGATCCGAAGATTTTTTCCTTAATTTAAAAGAGGGATAGTTCTCTTTTGATAGCGTAACTTGTTCAACGTTTGTAGAAATTGAAAACTTATGAGCAATGGCCGTGATGTAAAAGTTTCGATTTCGATATATATATAAAGGCACTAATGAAAATATTCTATCTGCCGCAGATGCAATTACTAGTAATACATTTTCTGAAAAGGTAAAGTATTTGAATGATTTACTTATTCCGCTTTGAGCCATAATTATACTTATAAAAGGATCCTTTGCAATGCTTTATGGGTTGGCGTAGCCCCAATTGAAGTTGCCAATTTAGTGTAAATGGGCTCCTCCGCATATCCGTATTGAACTAGTGCTGGAAGTTCCATTTTTAGCGCCATTTCTTTTAACTCAGCTTCCCATTCAATTGTACTACTTGAATGGGACACATTTACCTTCTTATAGGTACGAATAAAGTCTTCGTTATAGTCTAGTTCTAAAAATTGTAATATTTTAATTAAATCGTCAACAATGTTTTCGGTTTTACCAATAAAATTAATTCCAGGTTGTGTATAGGAACCATAAAGCTCGGACACATATCCTGGCTTTGTGCAGATCACATTTTTGACAAACTGATTAAAATCATCACTTCCCAATCCATTTAAAACTGCATTGGGATGCCAGTATCTTTTACTATTTATCCGTCCCCAGTCCTTCCATTTCATTTTCACCATATACTTCCACCAAGACTCGTACCATGTAAGTGGTTGTCTGACAAAACAAAACACGAATGGGTTTTTATCATTAGTCTCCTGGCTACAATCGTCATGAGAAAGCTTTCCAATGAAACGATTTTTTACCTTTGTTTTAATAATCTCCTTAAGGCCCAAATCGTAATACCTATCTCTAAATAGAACTCTATCCCAATTAGCATGTTCATGACCTAATTGTTTTTCAATTAAGCCAGATTCTTTAAGTACTGTCTTTACCCAACTTCCACCTGTTTTCGGGATATGTAAAAAAATAGCACCACCTTTTAATAAAAATGCCATAATTAAAATTAATCGAAAGTCCACTTTTGAGGAATGTAAACTCCTTGCCTCCCTTTATCATTTATAAAACCAGAATTGAAATAATCGCCTGATAGGACTTTTATTTTTATGGCCTGATCTATTTGATCCGATACTTGAAGATTGACAGCCATCGAAGCTGTTACATAAAAGTCTCCTACCATAAGCGGGAACTTATTGATTAAACAAGTAATGATTCCTTTGCTAGCCACATTGTAAAAAGAATAATTTGCCATGCGATTATTAAGTAGAGCTAAAAATTGCCCACTTACATTGAAGAAGGACAACCCAATATCCAACATTGCAATAGTTTCTTCTTCTAAAGTTGATTCATAATGAATTTGTATTGCAATTTCACTTCCGCTTATTATTTCTGACGTTTCAGAGCTTGTCCTTACATCAATGATTTTAATATCAGTAAATAAGACATGCCCAGTTCCGGTTCGATCTTTCCTCTCATTTAATTCTAAATTGCTATCCTTATTATTTAAATAAGCACGAACAACAGAACTTATAGAGCCATTCTGCTCAATAACACTATTATTTAATAAAATACCTGAAGAGCACAGGTTTTGCACTGCCCCCATATTATGGCTCACAAAAATCACCGTCCTGCCCTCCCCTTTACTCACCTCATCCATCTTACCTAAACACTTTTTCTGAAATTCAGCATCGCCTACAGCCAGTACTTCATCTATGATCAAAATTTCAGGCTCCAAATGTGCTGCCACAGAAAAAGCCAAACGCACTTTCATACCCGAGCTATAGTGCTTTACTGGTGTATCCAAGAACTTTTCTACTCCGCTAAAAGCTATAATTTCATCAAATTTAGCTTTGATCTCCCGGCGTTTCATCCCTAAAATGGTGCCATTCAAGTATATATTTTCTCTCCCGGACAATTCAGGATGAAAACCCGTACCTACCTCCAACAAAGAAGAAACCCTACCATTAATTTCAAAGCGTCCGGTAGTAGGCTCGGTAATTCGGCTAAGGATCTTCAACAAAGTACTTTTTCCCGCTCCGTTTCTTCCAATAATTCCAACCGCTTCTCCTTTTTTTATCTCAAAGTTGAGGTCTTTGAGTGCCCAAAAACTTTCTTTCTCCTTTTTTTGAAAAAAACGCTTTAGATTATCATTGAAAGAATTCATCAGGTCGCCCTGCTTTTGGTGACCAATAATATATTCTTTCCCTAATCCTTCAACCTTTATTGCTATATCACTCATTATTAATTCTTACAGAAGCATTAAAGGTTAAAATTAATTTATTATTGCCAATTATTTTAATCATTCTGTGTTTAAATAATGCATGATGATAATTTTCTGATGCTATACGGGGAGTGGGTTGTTTGTGAGGACACAAATCGGCGGCGGCGGATTGGCATGAGGGAAAAGACTTCCGAAGTTTGGTTATTTTAAAAGCAGAAGTTTTAAAATGCTTTTGTCGTGCTTCATTTAAAAATAAATTCGAAACAAACGAACATCGTTTCGAATATTTCGTATGTTTGTTACAACAAAAGCAAACTGACATGAACAACATTGATAACATAGAAAGACCTTCTAAAGAAGAGCAAAAAGCAGCCATGGAATCTTATGATGCCTTGGCTGCAGCATTGGATCAAGTTCATTCTGACTACCCTGAAATTGAACTCGAAGAGACTAAAGAAAGAATTAAAATTCCTTTGAAAGCACTGCAACTTCTAGCTAAAATCCTGAAGGAAACCAGTCAGGGCAAACCAGTATCTATAGTTCCAATTGCAACTGAAATTACTACGCAGGCGGCTGCAGAACTTATAGGGTGTTCAAGACCACATTTGGTAAAATTACTTGAAATCGGGGAAATCAGCTATACAAAAATTGGTAAACACAGAAGAATCAAATATCAAGACATAATTGATTATAAAAGAAAAATGAAAGCCAAACAGCGCAAGCTACTTATAGAAATCATGAAGGCTGACGAAGAAACCGGGTTATATGATTCATAGTGTCAGATTCACTTGTGTTCTTGATACCAATGTGATTTATCCTATTGACATCAGGGATCTCGTATTTTGGTTTGCCTCTTATGACCTTTTTACTCCAAAGTGGAGCAAGCACATATTTATTGAATGGGAGAACGTAATGAAGCGAAAGGGCATTCCTAACGAAGAGATTAAAAAGAGGATTAACAAAGCTCAACTTGCTTTCCCAGATGCATTGGTTGATAATTATGAAGCTCTTATCAACTCGTTAGAATTGCCTGACGACAAAGACCGGCATGTATTAGCGGCAGCAATTAAAACCAACGCGAATATCATCGTCACGAATAATATGAAGGATTTTCCTAAAGAATACTTAGCAAGCTTCGGATTAACAGCAAAGACAGCAGATGACTTTATAACGGATACCATTGACCTAAATACTGACCTTGCATTGGAAGCTTTTAGAGCATTGGTACTGAATAGAACCAACCCCAATTTGGATGAATTTGAGATATTGGATCGGTTTCGAAAAAATGGACTGATTGATTCGGCTAATTATTTGCATGCGCTGCTTTGAAATAGAAAAAACGAAAGCACAACATCACATAGGCAAACATGAATCTCTCTTAAGATAAGGTTAACACCAACAAAAGGGGAGAAGACACACCCAGAAGCGGATAAATTTAACAAGAACAAATCTCTCGCTTTGTCATCCGAAGGGAGGGATCTTACCACTTTATGAATGATAATTTCATAGAAGGAAATATCTTTAATTAAAAGATAAACCAGTTATTGATTTGGGGTGAGGCTTTTTATGGATAGCTATTGAGGTTATTTTTCCTTGTGCGCTTTATTTGAGAGAAGTTTCCTCCTGCGTCGGAATGACACATGGAAGGTTTAATCAAGGTTATGGGATGTGATAAAGAAGAGTCAATTCATATTTTTATTTTAAATTATTGTTCCTGGACCATGTATTCTTCTTCCATTGAGTGATCGGGTACGGAACTTATTGGACAATTGTAGCAAGCTATAAGTAGTCAATTGAACTTTAACGTTACTCTACTGCTTACTTTTAGCAAGTTTCGTTCTGAATAAATGGTTGTTGTTTTAAAAGATGCAAAAATAGAAAGAGAAAATACTTCCTAAGTCTGGCAATTATTAACAACAGAAGGTTTAAAATACTTATGCGTTAAGATAAAGCAGAAGGTTTATTATCAAAACTTCGGAAGTCTCTGCTTATCGCATTCATTCGTTACAAATTTCTTATAAAGAAATGATTTTATTGACATTTCTTTACAGGGCAAACGCATTTAAAAAATCGGGAAAGAAATATGGAGGGATTGGAGCCAG